>NZ_JBHTSF010000019.1:0-88641 GCF_042795295.1 Streptomyces sp. NPDC056486 | reverse complement strand
GTGCTTCTCCTTGTCGAACTCGGGCGCGTTCTTGATCTGCTCCTTGGTGCGAGAGACCAGGATCTTCCGCTCTTCGTGATCGATGGCGGTGACGGTGCTCGCGGGAAGGAGCACCTCCTTGCCGAAGATCCACACGCCGGTGTCGACGACGATGTACTGGTTGGCGACCTCGTCCGAGTGCTTGTCGACCTTGCCGATGTGCCCGTCGGCGGCCTCGACCTTGTAGCCCGTCAGATCGTTGTCCGGGCCGTGCCCGGCGGTGGGAATGTAGCTCCAGATTTCGTTGCTCATCGAGAACTCCTCAATTGCTTTTCCCTGAAAGGCAGGGATTCGAATAACGGGAGGGGATGATCAACCTCCACCGCATCGAGTGCCCTGCCGGTAGGCGGCCAAACAGAGAAATTCGGCCGCCTCGTCATGGCGAGTACCGCTACCGCATTACAGCAAGTCGCGGGGCACGGTTTCGTTCCAAGTCCGCGAGAACACGCGCCGGTCACCCTCGTATCCGTCCAGGGTGGCGTCCACCCGGAAGTGGTCCTCGTCGCAGCTGAGGACCGTGCGGGTCTCCACCCGTACGTCCCAGTCGTCACGGCGGAAGGACATCGTCCAGGCCGACTCTCCGGTGGCGGAGGTGAAGTCCTCGGCCACGGACGTGTAGCGCTCGTAGGCCCGGCGGCCGACTTCGAGATCGATGTCGTCGATCCGCTCCGTCCCCCGGTCCTTCACGATCTCCAGCTCCGCGGCGTAGTCGACCAGGTCACGCTTGACCTGCCAGCGCTCCTCGGGGGCGACCAGCCGGGTCGAGGTACGGGGCCGTGTGCCTTCCGGCTCGCCGAAGGGCTGCTCGGGCAGGGCGTCGGGCGACTCCACCGGGCGGACCGGGAGCGTCAGGGTGCTGGATGTCTCGTACACGGTCAGGAGCACCGGCTTGGGTGGTGGCCAGGCCAGCGGCCAGTACGAGGTGGAAAGCGACAGGCGGATGCGGTGGCCGGGCGGGAATGCCTGGGCGACGCCGTTGAGGGGGATGACCGCGCGGTAGCGGCGCCCGGGTTCAAGAGGCTGTGGGTCGCTGGTCTGCCCCTCGTTGCGGGTGAGGTTGAGCAGGCCGTAGCTGACTCGGGTGGCGCTGCCGTCGGGAGCCACGTCGGACAGACGGGCCGCGACCATGGCGACGGGTTCGCTGACGCTCAGGTCGAGTTCGACGCAGGGCGAGCCGAGGATCTCCGTGCGCTCCGTCAGCGGTTCGGTCTCGAAGACCAGCGAGCCACCGTCCTCCTCACGCTGGTCGTAGGGCAGGTCGGGGGGCGCGTTGTAGGAAGCCCACTTTCCCCCGAACTGGCCTACGGACAGCGGTGATTGGACGGATAGACCCTCGTCGGGACCCGTGCTCCGCGCAACCTTCTGCGCGCGGGACTCTGGGGTATCGGACAGCGGTCCTGAGAGACCGTGGCGCGTGAGGCGCCGCACGACGGGAGTGATGTGTGGGGACGGCCAGGACGGCTCCCCCACCCAGCGGCCCGGACGTTCCTCGTACGACGTGGAGGGCGGCACGCTGTCCTGCATCCACGTCCGCAGCATCGGGCCTTCCATGACGCCGTTGTCGACGCCCTTCAGCCAGTGGTCCCACCACTGCACCACTTCTTGGAGGTAGCCGATAGCGGGGCCCGGTTCGCCGAGGTGCGGGAACTTGTGGGACCAGGGGCCGATCAGCCCCTTGCGCGGCACGTCCAGGTTGCCGAGGAGGCGCGTCACGGCGTTCGAGTAGCCGTCCGCCCAGCCGCTCGACGCGAGGACGGGGCAGCGTACAGCCTGGTAGTCCTCGCAGACCGAGGCGTGGCGCCAGTAGTCGTCGCGGCGCTGGTGCCTGAGCCATTCGATCACCCAGGGGCGGGTGCCCTCCATCCGCTCGTGCCACATGTCGCGCCACCGGTCCCCCACCGTGGCCGGGTCCGGGGGCATGGTGCCGTAGGCGAACATGGTGCCGGCCTCGCCGAGGTTGTCCGACAGGAGGGCGCCACCCATGTAGTGCATGTCGTCGGCGTACCGGTCGTCCGTGAAGGACGCGATGACGATGGCACGCAGGCTCTCGGGCTGCCGCGCGGCGACCTGGAGAGCGGCGAAGGCCCCCCAGGAGATCCCCATCATGCCGGTGGTGCCGTCGCACCAGGGCTGGTCGGCGAGCCAGGCAAGGACGTCCTCGGCATCGGTCTGCTCCTGCTCCAGGTACTCGTCCTTGAGCACCCCTTCGGAGTCCCCGGTGCCGCGCAGGTCGACGCGTACGCAGGCGTAGCCGTGTCCGGCGATGTACGGGTGGTGGATGGAGTCGCGCTCGGCGGTCAGGTCGCGCTGGCGGTAGGGGATGTACTCCAGGATCGCGGGGACGGGGTCCTGGTCGGAGGACGTCGGCCGCCAGATGCGGGCGGCGAGGCGGGTTCCGTCCGCCGCGGGGATGGTGACGTTCTCCTCTTCCTTGGTCTCGTACGGAAGGTCGCTCACATAGCGCAAGCCGGGTCGCTCCTTCGTGTTGCGGCGGGTTCTCGCCGCCCAGGCGTTCCTCGTGTCAGGCGTTCTTCGTGTCACGGCCGCCGGGTTCGGCCTCGTCGAAGGTGAGGCCGAGGGCGGCCACGCACTGGTCGTACTTGGCGCGCATGGCCTCCTCGCTCTCCCCGCCCGTGAAGATGTGGGCTACTTCATAGCTGTAGCTGTCCTGCTGGGAGATGTCCGACAGGCGCTGCCCCTCCTCGGGCACCACGTCGATACGCACCCCTGGGATGCGGCGCTCGATGCTCTCGATGTCCTTGTTGGAGGGGACGTTGTGCACGGTGGCGTCGGCGAACCAGCGGTAGTACCACTTGGCGGCTGTGGCGTACCGGCCCTGGCGGTGCGGCAGCTTCGGGTCCTTGCCGAGCGCGAGGCTCAGCATGCTGTGATGGTTGGGCACCCCGTCGACGTACTCGAACATCTCCGCGTGCGACTGGGAGTGACGCGGGTTGATCTCGAGCAGGTTGAGCGCGTCGGACCGCGGGTCGTAGAAGTACTCGATGCTGAAGGTCGCCGCGTCCATGCCGATCTGCCGCATCACCCGCTCCGACACGTCCCGCAGCCGCTCGAGCACGGGGTCCGGGAGCCGGGAGGGGTACTGGTGACGCAGGAAGCAGGACGAGTCGGGGTACTGGATCGAGTCGATGATGCCGTAGACGGTGACCCGCCCTTCGTGGACGTATCCCTCGACCGCGACCTGGATGCCCTCAAGGGCGCCTTCGGCAAGGCAGACCTGACCGCCCACGTCGGCCATCTCCGGAGGCAGTTCGACGCGGGAGAGTATGTCCTCGAACGGCCGCCCGATACGCCCCATCCCCTCACGGATGCGGGCGGTCGCCTCGGCGAACTCCTCCTGCCCCTTGACTCCGTAGGCCAGTTCCGAGGAGTACGACAGCGCGGGCTTGAGCCACATCGGGAACTCCATGCCCTGCGGAGGCTTGGGGTCGGCGCTCTCGGTGTCGACCCTGCCGAAGGGCGGATGGGCGTCGGTGACCCGCTGCTGCTCCAGACGGCTCCAGTACTTGTGCTCGCACTTGACCACGGAATCCAGACTGGTGCTGCGCGTGCCGTAGCGCTCGCTGAGGATCGGCACGAGCGTGCTGACGGGGAAGTCCCAGTAGCCGACGATCGCGTCGATGTGGCCGTCGAACGCGTCGAGGACCTTCTCCGCCTCGGCGAGCAGCCCGGGGACCGACACTTCACCGCTCTGCAGCTCCTCGACGGTGAGCAGAGGGTGGAAGACGTAGTCCTGCGCGTCGGGGACGGCTCGCAGTGTCGGCAGATTGGCCTCGTCGAGGCCGAGTACGAAGATGTTGTGCGGCATTGCGCCCTTTCGACGGCGGGAGTGCCGACAGCTGATCCGCTGAACGGCAGGATTGGCCGCGTACCCAGGCCGCAGTGGCGCAATCACCACCCCACCTGCGCGACGGTCCGGCTCCCTCACCCAGTGACTTCGGGCGAGCGGCCCACGTGTGCGTCACGGCCGATCGGGCACCTGGGACGACGACAGTCGCGGGAGCGAGCCCCGAGCGTCCAGGGAATCCATGAGGCAGAAGGAGAACCCAGTCGACCCGATACGTCACCGTGCGTCATCACCCGAGTGGTGGCCGGTGCCGGAACAGCGGAGTGTGGTGAGGGGGCGGAGCAGTTACGGGCTTCGACCCGCGGGGCCCCTGACGACCGGAGGTACGTGATGGTCGCCGACACGGCCGCATCCGCGGCCCCGGGACGCCTGCTGACCCTCCCGGGGGTCTACGCACCGCAGGACGACACGGGCCTCCTCGCACGCGCCCTGTGCCGCGAGGCCATCGGTCCGGGCACGGATGTACTGGACCTCGGTACCGGCAGTGGCGCGCTGGCCGTCCACGCTGCGCGGCGCGGCGCCCGGGTGACCGCCGTGGACATCGCCTGGCGTGCGGTCCTGACCGCCCGCCTCAACGCGATGGTGGCGCGACAGCGCATCACCGTCCTGCGGGGCGATCTCATGGGCCCCGTCCCCGGCCGGTCCTACGACCTCGTGGCGAGCAACCCCCCTTACGTGCCTTCCTCTTCGGTCCTACTGCCACGGCGCGGCGCGGCGCGTTCCTGGGACGCGGGGCGGGACGGCCGCGCGGTGGTCGACCGCATCTGCGACGCGGCCCCCGGAGCACTGAACCCAGGAGGCGTGCTGCTCATGGTCCACTCGGAGCTGTGCGGCACCGATGCCACGCTGCGCCGTCTCTCGAAGGCCGGCCTGGAGACCACGGTCGCCGACCGGGCCCTCGTTCCGTTCGGGCCCGTCCTGCGCTCGCGCAGGGCCTTCCTTCGCAGACAGGGGCTGCTGGGCGACAAGCCTGCCCATGGCGCCGAGGACGCCGAGGACATGGAAGAGCTGGTGGTCATCCGTGCCGAACGCACCTGAGCCCGAGCCGGTCGCACGGGACCAGCGGCCCCGGCGCGTCACCATCGACCCCGAAGGCCCCCTGCTGGTCGAGGGGCCCGTCGAAGTGGTCGGGGACGACGGCAAGGTCATCGCATCCCGGCGCTTCACCGCCGCGATCTGCACGTGCCGCCGCAGCCGGACGTACCCGTGGTGCGACACCAGTCACCGCCGCCGCGTCAAGACCGACGACGACAACGCCGAGGGGGAGGAAGTACCCGATGCCCGCTGAGAACCAGAGCCCCTCCGCCGACGACGGCCATCGCGAGTCGCGCCGCACGAGCCCCGCCCTGCCCGAGCCCCGCGGCCCGCTGTCCCGCCTCGTGGTCACCACGCTGCGCACCGGGGGGAGTCCGGGGCCGCTGTCCCTCGACACCCACGACGCCGATCCCTACGGCGACGATCTCCAGCTCGCGCTCTACACGCTCTACGAGCTGCACTACCAAGGCTTTGACGGCGTCCGCGAGGATCTCGAATGGGACCCCGAGCTGCTTGGACTGCGCCGCGCGCTAGAAGGGCGGTTTCTCGGCGCCCTGCGCGCCAACTGCCGTTCCACGGACAGCGCCGACCGCGCCCTGGCCGACCTCCTTGTGGAGCCCGTCGGCCACAGCCCCACCAGTGTCAGCCACCATCTCCAGCGCGACGGCGAACTGTGGCAGCTCCGGGAGTACGCGGCGGCGCGCTCGCTCTACCACCTCAAGGAGGCCGACCCGCACGCCTGGGTCATCCCCCGGCTGCACGGCCGGGCCAAGGCGGGCATGGTGGCCGTCGAGTTCGACGAGTTCGGGGCGGGACGCGCCGAGGACATCCATGCCCGGCTCTTCGCCGACCTCATGGAGGACCTCGCCCTTGAGACGTCGTACGGGTACTACCTCGACGCCGCCCCGAGCGAGGTGCTCGCGACGGTCAATCTGATGTCCCTGCTCGGTCTGCACCGGGTGCTGCGCGGCGCTCTGGTAGGGCACTTCGCCGCCGTCGAGGTGACCTCGTCCCCGGGCTCACGGCGACTGGCCAAGGCCATGCGCAGGATCGGTGCCGGGCGGGCGGCGGAGCGGTTCTACGACGAGCACGTGGAGGCCGACGCCGTTCATGAGCAGGTGGTGCGCCGCGACGTGATCGGCGGTCTCCTCGCGAGCGAACCCGGCCTCGAGACGGATGTCGTCTTCGGCATCGAGGCCACGGGCTTCCTGGAGGACCGCCTCGGCTCACGGCTCCTGACCGCCTGGCGCGACGAACGCAGCGCTCTGCGAAGGCCGTTGACGACGGCGGGCTGAGGGGCTGAAGGCCGACCGGCTGCCTGCCGCCTGGCGCCCCAAGGCGTCAGGCGGGCCCCCGGTCGGGTGTGGACTGCCCGCGCACCCTGCTGATCTGCGTCAGCGCCTCCCGCAGACTGGTGGGCCGCAGCGCACCCCGCAGCGTGTGACCCGCCCAGCCGGGCCCGCCCAGCATGACGACGGGACGGCCGCGGGCACCGCGTACGCCCCAGCGGGTGTCGGCGATGTGCCGGGCCAGCGGGATGCTCGCGGTGGAGCGGGCCTGTGCCCACAGGACGACGACGGCCGGGCCCGTCCTGCGCACGGCCGACGCGACGGCCTCGACCGGCACCGCCGCGCCGAACATGCGCTGAGGAACGCCGAGTTCGCCGAGGGCGGCGCTGAGTGCCTCCAACGGGAGGGAGTGGTTCTCGCCCGGTACGCAGGCAAGGACGAGGGGGGTGTTCACGGCAGGCGTGCCCGTCGGGACCGGAGAGGCCGGAGAGCTCGGAGAGGCCGGCGTTGTGGCGCAGCGGTGCAGGGCGCGGGAGACGTGCCAGGAGAGCAGGTGCTCGACCTCCACGTAACGGTCTCCGGCCTCTTCCCACTTGCGGCCCACCGCGTGCAGCGTCGGCACCATCACCTCCTGCCAGGCGGTGACCAGGCTGTGACTCTCCACCGCGTTGGTGAGCAGGTCCTCCACGGTGGGTGAGTCGAGCCGTACGGCGGCGCGCGAAAGGCCCCGCCGTTGGCGGACGAACATGTCGGGTGACTGCACCGGCGCCGGGCGTGCGGGTCGGTTCTGTCGCGGCACGGCGGCGGGGTCGGGGGCGGATTCGCCGGATCCGGCGGCGGACTCGGGGTCGAGCAGCTTGAGCGCCTCGTGGGCGGCCTCGGCCGGCGGCACCCCTGCCGATGTCAGGCGGCCCATCTCCTCGACCATGGCCACGTCCCGCTCGGACCAGCGGCGGTGGTGACCGGTGTCCCGCCGGGCAGGGCCAAGGCCGTACCTGCGGTCCCATGTACGCAACGTCGTCGGTGACACCCCAAGACGTCGTGCCAGAGCACCCGTGGTGACTCCCGTACCCGCCGTCCCGCCGTTCTGCCCGCGGTGTTGCCCCTCGCTCATCGGGTCAAGATACGACGCACAACCGATGCGAGTTGCCGTGTGCCGGGCGATGTTCCCACTATGACCGGATCGCGGCCAGGGGCACGGCGCGACTGCCCGTTTCCGTTCGGTCGGACGGCGATTGTGATCGCCACGAGGAGCTGACGAAGCGTCGATGAGCGCACTGGTGTCACTGCCGACGCGGGCCCCCGCCGAAGAGCGGGCCACGGATCCGGCCAGGGGCCATGCCGACGGAGACGAGGCGAGCCTCACGGCGGTGTACCGACGGTGGGGGCCTCTGGTGCACGTCCTGGCGCAGCGCGCACTCGGCGACAGCCGTGAGGCGGAGGACATCACCCAGCAGGTGTTCCTCGCCGCCTGGCGCGGGCGGGCCGGATACCGCCCCGAACTCGGCAGCCTGTCGGCCTGGTTGACCGGCATCACGCGGCACAGGATCGCTGACGCGCTGGCGGCTCGCACCCGCCGGGCGGCTCTCGTCGAGGGCGCCGGGGCGCAGTACGCCGCGATGGATCACCCCGCCCTCGAGGGAATGGACTCGACGGTCGACCGGGCGCTGCTCGCCCAGGAGTTGGCGAGGCTCCCGGTCACGCAGCGGACGGTGCTGCGCCTGTCGTTCTACGAGGACCTCACGCATCAGCAGATCGCCGAGCGCACCGGGTGGCCGCTGGGCACGGTCAAGAGCCATGCACGGCGCGGCATCGGCAGTCTGCGGCTCCGCCTGGAGGACGTCCGGGACGACCGGTGAAGAATTCCGCGCGCCGGTGCATCCGCGCGCGTCCTCGGGGCGGAAGCAAGGGGTAGCTCAGCTCGTCATGTCCGCCGTGTGCTTGAGGTCGGCAGGGTCGCCCGGTCCCTGCTTCCTGTCCGGCCTCAGCGAAGTCGGTGCCGCTGAGGCTGTCGCCGTTACTCCCGCAACGGCGACCGAGCGGGCTGTGGGTGGCGCACGAGTCGCGCGGCGCCGCCCACAGCCGCGGCTCGCCCGCTCACTCACTCCTCACGGCTCACGTCTCACGGCTCAGGCCGCGTACCCCTTCGGCGGGATCAGGGTGGCGAGCTGGTCGAAGGAGAGCCAGTAGATCTGATTGCCGCCGAAGGAGGCGGGGTCGGCGATGAGGACCGTGCCGTTCGCGTCGTCGTAGCCGATGACCGTGAAGTAGTGGTAGATCGTCTGGTCCGACGGGTAACCGGGCGGCTGGTTGCCGGGTGGGGCCACGATGTTGGTCACGAGCGGGTAGTTGTTGTTGATGTCCAGGACGATGTCGTTCCACAGCAGGTCCTTCTGGGCCTGGGTGGGCGGATCGTTCGGCATCTCCTTGGTCTCGTACCAGCCGGTGCCGAGATGGGCGTTGAGCACGCCGGTCACCTGACTGATGTGGTCGGTGCCCGCCTCGGTGGTGCCGAGCTGCGAGGCCAGAGCACCCTGGCTCGGCGGGGCTATGCGTGCGGACAGGGCGATACGGGTGGCGGCGGGTCCGCACCAGTAGCCGGTCTCCTGGACCTGGTAGTCCACCGGAAGCGTGTGTGCGCTCGCCGTCCGCGCGCCGCCGACACGCAGCCGGGTTCCGGGCTCGTTCTGGCCGCTGACGACGGCGGTCCCGGCCTTCGAGCCGTGGCCGAGCACCGACACGCTTCGGGGGTGCGCGGGTTCCGCCTGGGCGGCGGCCGGAGTGAGGAGGGCGCCGACCGCGGCTACGGCGATCGCTGTGGAGACAAGTCTCTTGCGCATACGGGCTCCTGGTGTGAGGGCCTGATGGGAGAGGTGGAAAGTGCGGGTGCGGGTGCGGGTGTCAGGGAATCGGCGGGACCGAGGGCCCTTCCTGGGCGAGCAGGTCACGGGCGAACTGCTCCCACTGCGCGTAGCGGTCGGGGTACGCCGAGCGCTGGACGGCCTGGCAGACCTCACCCGGCGGCATCGACTCCCATCCCGCGATCTGGATCAGTCCCGGATTGCTGCCGAAGGGAGCCACCCCGTAGAAGGACTTGGACGAGGTGGCGACGTCGGTGATCTGCTCGGGAGTGCCCCAGCCGGTGCTGGGACGCTGCTGGAAGATCCCCAGGGAGTCGTGGTCCACGGGCGTCAGGTAGTTGACGAACTTGGACTCCTGCATGGCTGTCATCAGGGCGATGACCTGGCCCTGTTCGGGAATCTGAGCGCCCTTGCCGACACCGATGACGGTGCGCGCGTTGGCCAGTTCCTCGGTTCCGAGGTCGGCCGCGGTCCGGAACGTCCGGTGCAGTTCGGCGTCGGGGGCCTGGCTGAGGGCTCTGGCGGTCGCGCCGTCGACCGAGCCGGACCGGGGCAGTCCGTGCCGTCCCTGGAACCACTTGATGCCGTGCCGCCCGGAGGAAGCCGCCGAGGCCGAGGGGGGCACGGCACAGAGGGTGCCGACCACGGCGAGTGCGGCGGCAACGGCCGCGCGGCGGGTGAGGATACGAGTAGTGCGCAACGCCACTCCTTCATCGGATCGTCGATGCGTTCCCTCGTACCGTGCCCGGGAGTTCACACGTGGACGCGCGTTGAACGGCGCGCGGGGCAAGGTGTCGGAACGCGACGCGGTGGGGGATGCGTGGGTAGGTGGGGGGTGCGTGTGCGACAGCTCCGACAGCTTCCTTGCATGCCCATGCCAGGCGCAATCAATGAAAGCCCAGACTTACGACCCGCTGCTGCGCAGCAGGGCGCGCCCTTCCGCGGTCGCGACATGGAGCGACCGTCCCGCTCTGCGGACAGTGGTCACAAGTCCCGCTGCACGCAGCACCTTGATGTGCTGGCTTATGGCCGGGTGGGTTACCTCCAGGCGACGGGCGAGGTCGACCGTGGACGAGCCGGTGCGGGCCGCCTTGAGGACGGCGGCGCGCGTGTGCCCGATGAGTGGCCCCAGCGCGCCGTCGTCCGGACGGTCGATGGGCGTGGGGTGGGTCCAGTCCGTCGCATGGTCGATGGGATACACCAGGACGGGGGGCAGTTCGCCGTCGGCGAGCGTGACAGGAGTGGGCCAGCAGAAGAACGAGGGCTGCAGGGTGATCCCCCGGCCGTCGAGGCGCAGGTCCTGATCCACGGGGTAGTCGACCTCCAACACCGGCGGGACCCAGCGTAGTTGGGAGCCGAGCCCCGCAAGGAGCCCATCGGTCCCACCGTCGAGAAGGCTGTGCAGGCGGATGATGCGGTCGGCGTCGATCTGGGCGTGGATGCGCGGCCAGAATGGCGCGAGCGCCTCCAGGTGGTATGTGTGGAGAGCCTGCCCCAACTGCCGCAGAGCAGCGCCGTCGCCGCGCGCGAGGGACTCCGTCCACCCCGGAAGCCGACGCGATGCGGCCACCCGCGTCAGGTCGGTGCGCAGCCGCGGACGGGGGGTGCGCACGAGGGTGTCGACCGCCGCGTGGAGCGTCTCGCCCTGTCCGTGGGTGGGGGTGAGGAAGTCCGGGGAGCAGCCGTGCGGCGGCAGGAGCGGTGACAGAAGACGGGCGCTGCCCGAGAGACGCGGCCTCGCCCACCGACGCCATTCCCCGAACACCCGCGCCCCGTCCCTCCGTTGGAGCGTCTGTACGCTGTTGCTGATCTCCCAGAGGAAGTCAGGCCCCGAGGCGACCCGCACCCGCGCCAGGTCCTCGGCCGTGAAGTACACCCGCAACATGGCCTGCCTCTCCCCCTGCGCCCCGTGCCCGGCTTCGTGGCCGCCGCGTCGCCGCGCGGCAGGGCACCAGGCGATCGCCGCGGGGCGGTTGCTGTCAAGAGAGGCGGGTGGGGTCGGGACCCTCAAGTTTTGCTCTGAAGCGGCGCGAGAGAGGGGTGTGCGCTCCCGCCATCGGGCACCACAGCCGAAAGACGGGGTGTCCGAAGGGGGTGAGGGCATGCGGGTGTACTTCAGACGGGCCGTGACGGCGGCGGGAGCGCGACGGGCCCTTGGTGTGTACGACGTGGCGTATCTGGCGGGTGGGCCGCACCGGGTGGTGGAGTGCGCGCTGATCTCGCTGGCCGAGAGCGGGCAGCTCAGGTTCAGGGCGACGCGGGTGCGGGCCGTGGGCGATGAGCTGCCCGAGCATCCGGTCGAGCGCGCCCTGATCACGGCGTGCCCGCAAAGCCGCAGAACGGCGTCCGTGTGCGCGAAGATGTGGGAGTCCCCCGAGGTCGAGGAGATCGGTGGCCGGCTCGTCGAGTGGGGCCTGGTGACCAGGGCCCGGCGTCTGCCGACCCGGGTCGGCAGACAGCGGCTCAAGGCGGCCGAACAGGACGGGAGCCTCCCGGCCTACGTGTTCGACGGCCCCGGGGTCCTCCCGAGGGGGGCGGTCCGACGCGGCGTCATGGACGCGCAGTTGATTCCGTCCGGTATCGGCCGGACCCTGCTCCGTATGGGCAACGCCCTGGAGCACGAATGGGACTCCGACTCCTCCGGCCACTCCGACTCCGGATCCAGCTTCAGCTGTGGAGGCGGGGGCGGCGGCGGGGGCGACTGAGGAGGAACACCGCAGCAGCCCCCGCGCGCGGGCTGCTCGTGCTACTGCGGCACGTTCAACACGAAGTCGAAGTCCGCCTCCTTGGCGTTCTGGACGGTGCGTACGTTCATGAGCAGCCGGGCGTCGAAGATCGGGTCCGTGTTGTTGCGCGGCTCACCGGGGAAGTACAGCTGGGTCGTGAGGACCGGACGTCCCGGGGCCTGCACCTTGACGTGCAGGTGCCGGGTGCGGCCCGGATAGAGCCCGGGCACGATCGTGGTGAGCCGGAACGCGCCCGCCGTGTCGGTGAATTGATGGCCTCGGAAGCGAAATCCCGTGTTGTCGTACGTCCCATAGGTGTCGGCCTGCCAGAAGTCCATCAGGACCCGGGGAATCGGCCGGCAGGCACGCCCGAAGACATAGCCGGTGACGGTGAGCCGTACGCCCGGCGTGCCGGGCTGGAGGAGCGATGTGCGCTGCGGGGAGT
Source organism: Streptomyces sp. NPDC056486 (assembly GCF_042795295.1). Lineage (NCBI taxonomy): Bacteria > Bacillati > Actinomycetota > Actinomycetes > Kitasatosporales > Streptomycetaceae > Streptomyces > Streptomyces sp. NPDC056486. Next base: position 76,381 of record NZ_JBHTSF010000019.1, on the reverse strand, counting down.
TGGGTTTGAAGTACGGCCCCTCCATCTGCGGGGGCGTCGGGTCGTCGCCGTCGTCGCAGGCCGGGGTCGCTTCGGGGACCACGCCCCGCTCGCCCGCGGTCCGGGCGAGGGCGGGCACGCCCATGAGGACCACGGGCAGGGACATACCCACAGCGGCGGCCGCTCTCAGGACGGCCTTGCGGCTCGGGCCGCTTCCCTGACTTGCCCCGCCGCTGTCACTTCCGTCGTCGCGTATGCCGTCTCCGGTCGTGCCGATCTCGTGCTCCATCGCTCCTCCTGAGGGGGTGGGGTGGGTTCCGGATCGGCACCGAAGCTATGCGGACGGACGGGCGCGGGCGATGGACTCAAGTCGGTGGTCGTGGTGAATATCGCCACCGCCGCGCCGGAAGTCGCCGGGGCTCGCGCCGGTCTCGCGGCGGAAGAAGCGGCAGAAGTAGGCCGGGTCCCCGAAGCCGACCCGGGCAGCTATCTGACGGACCGACAACTCCGTACGCAGGAGGAGGCGTTTGGCCTCGTGCACCCGGGTCTGCCGGATCAGTTCGCCGGGCGTGCGGCCGGTGGACGTCTTCACCGCCTCGCTGAGGTAGCTCACACAGACGCCCAGGTGCCCCGCGCAGGCGCGCACGGACAGCAGAGAACCCTCCGGGGTGCCGAGCAGGGTCACGAACTCCGCGGCGACCGTGCCGGGCCGCGAGCGCGGTGCGGGCGGGGCCGGTTGCTGTGCTGGCAGCCGCGCCGAACGCACCACGAGGACATGCAGCAAGGCCCGGAGCACGCTCTGGAATCCGTCGGCCCCAGCCCGGTACTCGCCGTCGAGATCGGCGACGAGGTCCGCGGTCCGGTCCGCCGACTCGTCGGGCAGTTCGAGCCAGGAGCGCCGCCCGAGCCCCCGCAGCGCCTGGCGGTCCGCGGGATGGTCCAGGAGGAAGTCGTCGGTGAAGAGGATGACGCTCCCCTCGAGGCCGGTGACGTCCTCCCAGTGGTGGACCTGGCCGGGGGCGATGAAGCACAGGTTCGGCGGCCGCAGCGGGAAACGGGCCAGGTCGACGACGTGCCTGCCCGTGCCACCGGTGACGTGGACGATCTCGTGGAAGGTGTGCCGGTGCGGGAACGACGCACGCGACATCGGCCCGATGGTGTCGAACGTGCCGATGGCGAACGGCAGCGCGTTGGGCATCGGCACCTCCAGGCGGTGCGTCGGCATGCCCTCCTCACCGGGTAATCCGCTGTTTCCCTCACCGGGCAAGACCGTTGTGCCGCGCATGCGTACGCTCCTCACCACGACCGGAGACTGGTCCAGACCAGACGACTCCCCCACCATGGCATGCACGGTCATCCGCGGGGCAGGGGGTGGCCACGGGCCGTCACTGAGCCGTGTGCGGCCGTCGGCGTGACAATGGTGGTGCGGAGCACGCCTGCCGTTACGGAGAGGCGGGACAGGAATGCCGTACATAACAGTCACCGCGCTGAGCCACCCAGGGCTCGTACGCGACAACAACGAGGACAGTCTGGCCGTCGGTCCATGGACGCTGTGCGGGACCATGACCGAGAACCCGCAGACCCTGGGGTTCCCGCTCGGCAACCCCCTCGTCGTCGCGGTCGCCGACGGCATCGGCGGCCAGCCGGGCGGCGAGGTGGCCAGCGGTCTCGTCGTACGACGGCTGGCATCGCTCGGGCCTCTGCTCGACAGCGAGCAGGCCGTTCACGACGCACTCAAAGCCTGCAACCACGCTGTGTACGAGGCCGCCGAGCACGATCCGGGGCTGGCCACCATGGGGACGACGGTCGCGGGTGTCGTCGTCCTCGGGACAGAACTCCTCGTGTTCAACATCGGTGACAGCAGAGTGCTCGCCGTGGGCCCGAGCGGCGCCCCCGAGCCGCTGCGCCAGGTGAGCGTCGACGACAGTCCGCCTCCGATCCCGGGCCGGCGCACCACGTCGATCGTCACGCAGGCGCTCGGCGGCGCGCTCCGGTTCAGCGCGGTCACCCCGCACGTCAGCACGCTGCCCCTCGTCGGGGGTGAACGCTATTTGGTGTGCAGTGACGGCCTGACCGACCCCGTGCCCGACGACATCCTCGACGAGCTGCTCGCGGCCCATGACAGCGGCCGGGCCGTCTTCGAGCTGTGGAAGGCCGCCATCGACGCGGGTGGCCCCGACAACATCACGCTCGCGCTGATCAGCGTGGTCGACGACTAGCCGCACCATCGTGACCGGCGGTGCGGCTGTGCTCGCTGCGGAACCGGGGACTGCTGTTTCGATCACGTACGCTCGGCGGATGGCCAAGTATTTTGACGTGCATCCCGAGAATCCCCAGCCGCGCAGCATCGGCACCGTGGCCGACAGCATCCGCTCCGGCGCGCTCATCGCGTATCCGACGGACTCCTGTTTCGCCCTGGGATGCCAGCTGGGCAACCGCGACGGCCTCGACCGCATCCGCAAGATCCGCAACCTCGACGATCGCCACCACTTCACCCTGGTGTGCCAGAACTTCGCGCAGCTGGGTCAGTTCGTGCACGTCGACAACGACGTGTTCCGTGCGATCAAGGCCGCGACGCCGGGCAGTTACACCTTCATCCTCCCCGCGACGAAGGAGGTGCCGCGCCAGCTCCTGCACCCGAAGAAGAAGACCGTCGGGGTCCGCATTCCCGACCATGTCGTCACGCAGGCCCTGCTCACCGAGCTCGGTGAGCCGCTGCTCTCCAGCACTCTGCTCCTGCCCGACGAGGAGGAGCCGCTGACGCAGGGCTGGGAGATCAAGGAACGGCTCGACCATCAGGTGGACGCCGTGGTCGACTCCGGTGACTGCGGCACGAGCCCGACCACGGTCATCGACTTCTCCGGCGGCGAGGCCGAGATCGTGCGCCGAGGAGCCGGCGACACCTCGCGGTTCGAGTAGCCGTCCGGGTCACCCGGTCATGCCGGTGACCCGCATCGTGATGTTCAGGCGGCCCGAGGTCAGACCGGTCGCGGGGTCCGCGGTGCCCTCGTGGACCTTGGGCACGCCGTGGAAGATGTAGCGCGAGGGGCCACCGAAGACGAACAGGTCACCGGAGGCCAGCTCGATGTCGGTGTAGGGCTTGGTGCGGGTCTCGGTGTTGCCCACGCGGAACACGCAGGTGTCGCCGATGGACAGGGAGACCACCGGAGCCGACGACCGCTCGTCCTTGTCCTGGTGCATGCCCATCCTGGCCTGCCCGTCATAGAAGTTGATCAGCGCCGTGTCCGGCGTGTAGTCGGCCGAGGCCGACGCGTCCGCGTACGCCTCCGTCAACGCCCGGCGTCCGAGCTCGACCAGCCAGTCCGGGAAAGCGGCGACCTGCCGGCCGTTCACGTCACCGGCTGTGCGGGTGTACCGGTACGGCTGCCAGTGCCAGCCGACGCACACCGTCTGCACGGACATGGTCCCGCCGCGCGGCAGCTGGGTGTGGCGGATCGGCACGGGACCGGTGGCCCAGCCGCGGCACGCCGTGACGAGTTCGCGCTGCTGCTCCAGGGTGAGCCACTGCGGCACGTGCACCGCGCCGGGGGCGATCTCCGTGGTGGGGCGGGGAATCAGGGCGCTCACGACGCGGTCACCTCGGCGGGCAGGTGGGTGGTGACCCAGCGGTGGCGTACGTCCCAGGTGGCGCCGTCGGCGGTGGCGCCGCGCAGGCCGTGGAGCACGTCGTCTCCGGCGAGCGCTGGGACGCGGGAGTCCTGGAGCGAGGCGAAGGCGTAACTGCGGGCCGGGTCCCAGTCGGTGGAGTGGCGCAGGCGGCGGGCCAGCTGGGCGAGGCCTGGCGGTGCCGCGGCCAGGACCCAGGCGTCCGGGATCTCCGCGGTGAGGCGGTGCGCGGGGCGCAGCCAGGACGCGGCCGTCTCGGGCCAGCTCACCGTGGTGAGGATCGTGCCGCCGCGTGCTGTCCATGCGGCGGCGAAGGCTTCGGCGGCGGCTCGGGACGCGGTGTCGCGACTGTGGCCGATGGTGACGGTTTCGATCCGTGCCTTCGGGAGCGTCAACAGGCCCATGAGGGCGGCGAGTTCGGCGTCGGTGTGCGCGGCGGGCGCGGGCAGGTCCGCGTGGGCGGCGAGCTCGGAGCTGCCGATCAGGGGTGAGCGGGAGTCTTCCCGGTCCTTCAGGATGCTCATGGTGTGCCGGTGCTTTCTGGGTCTGCTTTCCATCGAGCGTACTGAGCGGGCAGGCAGACCGCACAGGGGCGGTATCCGGCCGCGACCGCCGTGCCCTCGTCGGGGAAGAACACCCGGTGGGTGGCGTAGGGGCCACGGGCTACGGCCCGCAGCGCGGAAGGGCAGTCCAGGCGGCCGTACAGACGCCCGCGGCGATGTCCGCCCAGAGTGCCCGGCGCGCTGCTGTCGTACGGCTCTCCGTCCGGGCCGCACAGCGTGTACGTACGCGGGTACGGGCGCCCCGCCGGGCCGGGGTTCACGCCGCGTCGTGGAAGACCAGGCCGAGCGTGCGCCGCCGCCCGGAGCGTACGGTGCTCACGCCGTGCCGCATCGGCCCGGTCGACCAGCCGCGCTTGGAGGCCACGGGCCGGTCCCGGGTCGTGAAGACGAGCCCGTGGCCCTGCGGCAGGGTCGTGGACGATCCGCGCGACTGGGCGCGGGGGCGCTGCTCGGTCATGATGAACTCGCCGCCGGTGAAGTCGGCCCCCGGCACGTCGAGACCGATGACGACCTGGAGCGGGAAGAGCATGCCTCCGAAGACGTCGCGGTGCAGGGCGTTCCAGTCGCCGGGCCCGTAGCGCAGGAGAATCTGTGCGGACTTGGCCTGCCCGGCCGCATGGCACATCTCCACCCACTCCCCCAGACTCTCGGGCCAGGGGGCGGGCTTGCCGAGCCTCTCGGCCCAGTCGCGGGCGACGGGCAGCAGCCGGGGGTAAAACGCCTCGCGCAACTCCCGTACTACGTCTGGTAGTTCGTGGGTGAAGTAGCGGTACTGGCCGGAGCCGAAGCGGTAGCGGGCCATGTCGATGGTCGAGCGGAAGCGGTCCGTCTCGTCGCACAGGGCAGCGATGTCGCGGCAGACGTCGGGAGGCAGGAGTTGGCCGGTGAGTGCGTGGCCGTGCTCGTCGAGCTCGGCGGTCAGCGCGTCCCAGTCCTCGGCGGCGACACGTTCGCCGACGCGGGTATCCGTCACGGGGGTGGCGTCGATCATGATCAGGGCCCTTCGCGATCGTGCGGGTTGGACGAGGGCGGGCGTCAGACGAGCGTGGGTTGCAGGGCGCCCTCGTGGGTGAGGAGTTGGACCTTGCGCTCCACGCCGCCCGCGTAGCCGCGCATGGAGCCGTCCGCGCCGATCACCCGGTGGCACGGGCGCACCAGGAGCAGCGGGTTCGCGCCGATCGCGGCGCCCAGGGCCTGGACCCGCGCCCGGTCCACACCGAGTCGCCCGGCGAGTGCGCCGTAGGTGGTCGATGTGCCGTACGGGATTTCCTCCAGGGCGCTCCAGACGCGCTGTTGGAAGTCGGTGCCGCCCCGGGTGAACTCCATGTCGAACTCGGTGAGTTCACCACTGAAGTAGGCGGCAAGCTGTCGGGCGATCTCCGAGAACCGGCCGGGATCACGGGCCCAACCGCTCTGCACAGCCGGGGCGTTCCTCTGTCCGGGCATGGACAGCGACGTCAGCGAGACGCCGTCCGGCGTCGGCTCTCCTACCAGCAGCAGCTCGCCGAGCGGGCTGGTCATGGTCGTGTGGACGGTCATCGTGGCCTCCTCAGCCTGTCTTGCGGTGCTTTATCCTGCCTTGCCTTGCTTTCCTTCCACTTCAACGATGAGGTGTCGCGGTCACGCATGCTGGCGGAATTCGGACGTCGCACTGACGTCAGCGGGCATTGTGGAAGATCACGCCGAGCACGGTGCGGTGACCGGATTCGACGGCGTTGGTGCCGTGCCGCATGGGGTGACGGCGGTATCCGTTCCGGCCGCGGACGGGCCGGTGCCGGACGGGGAAGATCATGCCCTGACCGAGCTGCGGCTTGACGACCATGGCGCGCGACTGGAAACGCGGGCGCTGTTCCACGAAGACGTTCTCGCCGCCGGTGAAGTCCTCGCCGGGTTGGTTCAGCATGACGGCGATCTGCAGGGGGAAGACGATGTCTCCGTAGACGTCCTGATGCAGACAGGCGTAGTCACCCTCGCCGTAGTTCAGGATCAGCGGGGTGGGGCGCCGCTGCCCGTTCTCCGCGCACTCGGCGATCAGCTCGTCCAGCGTGGGCGGGAAGGTGCGCTCGCCGAGCTGCGGGGCCCACTGGTTGGCCATCCATGCCATCGGCGGATACAGCTTCTCGCGCAGTGTCCGCACGAGCGGGACGGCAGCCGGGTCGGCGAAGTACTTGTAGGTGCCCCGGCCGAAGTGGTGACGCTGCATGACCACGGTCGACCGGAAGCGGCCGGGTTCGTCGAACGTGCCGATGATCTCCTGACACTGCTCACGCGACAGCAGCGGAGGCGTGACTGCCACCCCTTCCTCGTTCAACTGGGCATACATATCACCCCAGTTCAGCTCTCCGAGTGCGGGAATCGCCGGGTCGGACGGACCGCGCGGCGGGGCGTCCGACTCCGGAGCAGGGCTGAAGAGATCGGGGGCGAGGGTGGGCTGATGCATGATTCCGGGTCCTTCGTACGGTGGGGCAGGACGGCCCCGGCGTACTCGATCCTCGCCCGCCGCAGGTGGGAGCGCTGGCGGCATTCGGACGTGGCGTTCACGAACTGCCCGCCGCCTTCAGAGCGCCCTGCGCTTCCTCGGCCCCCGGAGCCGACGCCTCCGGCTTTCGCTTCTGCCGACGCGTCATGCCGACTCCGACGAGTACGACCGCCATCCCCGCGGCCACCCGGAGACTGAAGGCCTCGTCGAGCACGATGGCACCAAGGGCCACGGAGACCACCGGCAGCAGATACCCGACGGTCGCCGCGTTGGTCGCGCCCTCGTCCGCGATGATCCGGTAGGTGAGGTGGAAGGTGATGCCGGTGGCGAAGATCCCCAGGATGACGACGGCGATCAGCGCGGTGCGCTCCACGTGGATCGTCTCCAGGCCACCGACCGGCAGAGCAAGGGCCGTCAGGCCCGTGGCCGCCATCAGCTGGGCGGCGGAGAGGGAGAGGGTGGGCATGCCCTTCCCGACGAGGTGATGCCCCATGTACGCGAAGCCGACGGCGTAACTCGCCGCCGCACCCACGATCGCGAGGGCGCCCCAACTCGTCAGGCCTGACTGCTGCCATGGGGCGAAGATCAGCGACGTACCCGCGAAACCGATGAGGAGTCCGGCGAGGCGAACGGGGCGAAGTCCTCGTTCCGTGCCGATGGCGAGGCCGATCAGGACGGACCACAGCGGAGTCGTCGCGTTCAGGGCGCCCGCCACGCCGGAGTCGACGGTCTGCTGGCCGACGCTGAAGAGGCCGAAGGGCAGGGCGTTGCAGAAGAAGGCGGCAACGAAGATGTGCTTCCACGTCGCACGTCCCTGAGGAAGCCGGTTGCGCGTACTGAAGAGCACGACCGTCAGGGTCGCCGCCCCGAGTGCGCAGCGCAGGAGGGTGACCTGCACGGGAGACAGGCCTTCCAGGGCCAGTTTGATCCAGAGGAAGGTCGATCCCCAGAGGAGGGCGAGTACGCCGACCCTTGCCGCTGCCCAGGTTCTTCCGGGGACGCCGTTCACTGTTCGCTCTCCTTGGTCCGAGCCGTTGCCGTTGCCGCTGTCGCTGTCGCTGTCAGTGAACGATGCCGTCGCCGACCTGAAAGGACAAGCAAAGAGATTTGAACTTTCCTTAAGCTCAGCTACATCCGCGACGCCAGCGCCTAGGGCCCCGCACCGTCCCTTAGGCTGAAAGGCGGGCCGTGACTGGCGCTGAGGTGGAGTACCACCGGGGAGCGGCCTGACATCGTGTCGATGCCGCGCGCCTGGGCAACTCACCCTGAAGTTCAGGAGTGGCACATGCCCCGGACGCAGACAGCTCGCCTGATGGACGGAACCGGCCTCGCCCGCCGCATCGTCGAAGCCGGCTCCGCGACCGCCGCGGACATCCGCCGGCGCACCGGAACGTCCCCGTGCCTCGCGACCGTCCTCGTCGGCGAGGACCCCGCCTCGGTGACCTACGTCCGTATGAAGCGCTCGCGCTGCGAGAAGGCGGGCATCGAGTCACGGCATGTCTCCCTGCCCGCCTCGGTCGGCACCGCAGAACTGGTCGCGACGATCACCGCGCTCTCCCAGGACCCGACCGTCCACGGCATCCTGCTCCAGCACCCCGTGGGACCCCACATCGACGAGCGTGCCGCCTTCGAGGCGATCGCACCGGCCAAGGACGTCGACGGGGTGACCATGCACTCCTTCGCGGCGATGGGCTTCGGCCTGCCCGGATTCGTGTCCTGCACGCCCGGCGGCATCATGCGCCTGCTCGACGAGTACGACGTCGACCTCACCGGCAAGCATGCCGTCGTCGTAGGGCGCAGCGCCATCCTCGGCAAGCCCGCGGGCATGCTGCTCCTGGGCAGGGACGCGACGGTCACGTACTGCCACTCACGTACCGCGGACCTGCCCGCGATCGTGCGGCAGGCAGACGTCCTGCTCGCCGCGGTCGGACGCCCGCGCTTCATCACCGGCGCCGACATCAAGCCGGGTGCCGTGGTGATCGACGCGGGCTACAACCCGGGGAACGTGGGCGACGTCGACTTCGACACCGCCCGTGACCGGGCGAGCCTGATCACTCCCGTACCGGGCGGCGTCGGGCCCATGACCATCGCCGTACTCCTCGCCCAGACGGTCGAGGCGGCGACACAGCAGCTCGGCCTTGACTGATCACGATCGCCTCAGGAGCGACTCAGGACGCTGACCCCGTTCGCCGTCACGATCGCCGCGATGGCCGACCACTCCACCCAGTCCAGGGACTGCCCCAGGACGGCCATTCCCACCAGCGCCGCGAGGACCGGGTTGACGCTCATGAAGATCCCGAAGAAGCGGGCGTCGACCCGGCGCAGGGCGAGCAGGTCGGCGAGGAACGGGACCGCGGAGGAGAGGATGCCTGCGGTGGTCGCGCAGGCGAGCGCGGTGGCCGTCGGCGGGTGGTGGGCAAGGACCACGATGCCGACCGGCAGGTAGAGGAGCCCCGAGATCCCCGCGGCGGCGGCCGAGCCCTCGATACCCGGGATGCGGGCCCCGACCGCACGGTTGAGCAGGATGTACGAGGCCCAGCAGGCCGCGGCGAGCAGGCCGAGCGCGATGCCGACGTAGTCCGTACTGGGCTGCGGGCGAGCCAGTGCGACCACCGCCGCCCCCGCGACGACCGCACAGCCGAGGTCCACCGCGCGACGGGACGCGGCAAGTGCCACCGACAGCGGGCCCAGGAACTCAAGGGTCACCGCGAGGCCGAGCCCCAAGCGGTCGATCGCGGTGTAGAGGGAGAGGTTCATGGTGGCGAAGACCGCCGCCAGGCACAACAGCGGCCACCACTGGCGCCAGGTGAAGGCGCGCACCTTGGGCCTGCCCACCGTCAGGAGCACGGCCCCCGCGACCCACTGCCGCACGGCCACGACACCGGCGGGACCGATGGCGCCGAACGCCAAGGCGCCCGTGGCGGCGCCGACTTGGTTGGACAGGCCGCTGCCGAACATCATCGCCATGCCCGACAGACGGCCTCGTGAACTCTCCGCCGGACCGCCCGCACCACCCGGGACGACAACGGGCGCGGCTTGGCTCTGAGACGTTCGCATGCATCGCAGGATGCGTCACCCGCGAGCATACGAAAAATGCATGCGATCACTCATCTATACGCTTTGGTTATCCATACGTTTCGGTTATCCATACACTGTGGTCATGGATCTGGAACTGCGGCATCTGCGCTGCCTGGTCGCCATCGTGGACACGGGCGGCTTCACCGATGCCGCCGCCGAGTTGGGCGTCTCGCAAGCGGCGGTCTCCCGAACCCTCGGCGGGCTCGAGGAGGTGCTCGGGGCGCGCCTCCTGCACCGCACCAGCCGGAGCGTCACGCCCACGACCGCAGGAGTCCAGGTCCTCGCCCGAGCCAGACATCTGCTCGCCGAGGCCGACGACCTCATCCGGGAGGCGACCACCGGACACACGCGGCTTCGCATCGGTCACGCCTGGTCGGCGATGGGCCGCCACACGGCGGAGTTCCAGCGCCGCTGGGCCGCCGGACACCCCGACGTCGAGCTGTACTTGATCCGGACGAACTCCGCGACCGGCGGACTCGCCGAAGGCCTCTGCGACCTCGCCGTCGTCCGCACCACCTTCAACGAAGCCCGCTTCGCCAGCGCCGTCGTCGGTCACGAGCGCCGCTTCTGCGCACTGGCGAGCGACGATCCATGGGCCAAGCGGCGTTCCGTTCCGCTGGCCGACATACGGGACCGGACGCTCCTCATCGACCGGCGTACCGGCACCACCACCGCCGAGCTGTGGCCCGAAGAGGCCCGCCCCCCGGTGGAGTACACCCAGGACATCGACGACTGGCTCGCCGTCATCGCGTCGGGCCGCTGTGTCGGCCTCACCCCGGAGAGCACCGCCAACCAGTACCGCCGCGACGGAGTCGTGTTCCGCCCGCTGCGCGACGCCGACCCCATCGCCGTGCATCTCATCTGGCGCCGCCACGACCCACACCCCATGACACATGCCGCCGTGGCGCTCCTGACGGACCTCTACCGGAACTGAGGCGGCGGACAACCCCCGTGACGGCATCCGCCTCGACCGCCGCTTGCCCACTGTGTGCGACCCATCCGTGACCTGCGGCGATCGAACCCCAACACCCCATGCTCAAGGTGATGTTGCTGTGGCAGACTGCGGCAATCCAAGCGTCTCTCAGCAGCAACGGAGTACGTCATGAACGCAGATGCGTCCAGGCCGACGATCGACACCAGCAACCCGCATCCCGCGCGTGTCTACGACTGGCTGCTCGGCGGCAAGGACAACTACCCCGTCGACGAGGCGGTGGGCGAGAGGCTGCCGCCCGAGGCGAAGGACGCCGCGCGGCAGAACCGCGCGTTCATGAACCGCGCGGCCGCCTGGCTCGCCTCCCAGGGCGTGGACCAGTTCCTCGACATCGGCACCGGGATCCCCACCGCGCCGAACCTGCATCAGATCGTCCAGGAGGTCGTGCCGTCGGCGCGGGTCGTCTACACCGACAACGACCCCATCGTGCTGCGCCATGCGGAGGCCCTGCTGGTCAGCCGTCCCGAGGGGATGACCGACTACATCCAGGCGGATGTCCGCGAACCGCTGGAGATCCTCGCCCACGCCCGCACTCTGCTCGACTTCGAGCGCCCGATCGCCCTCTCGCTGATCGCACTCATGCACTTCCTGCCCGACGACCAGGACCCGTTCGGCATCGTGGGCACGCTGGTCGACGCCCTGCCCTCCGGCAGCCATCTGGTCCTCTCGCACGCCTCGTCCGACATCTTCCCGGAGCTGTCCGCACAGGTCGCCGCGGAGTACGCGAAGGGCGGCATCCAGCTCGGCTTCCGCACCCGCGCCGAGGTCGACCGATTCTTCAAGGGCCTCGACCTCGTCGAGCCGGGCCTGGTGACGGCCCCGGAGTGGTTCAAGGACACCGCGCGACCGGACGCGGAGGGCAGCGGGATCTACGCGGCGGTGGCGCGCATTCCCTGACCGGCACGAGGGCTGGGGGGCTCAGCATGGGGGATGGGCGGTGACGGCTGAGGCTCGTACGCCTCAGCCGTCACCCGGGCCGTCACCCAGGCCGTCGGCCGCCGCTTCGCTGCGCTCATTGGCACGGTCGATCTCCACCATGTGCTCCTCGGCCCACGCCCTGATCACGGCGAGCGGACCCTCCAGGGAAAGACCCAGGCCGGTCAGCCGGTAGTGCACCCGTGGCGGCACCGTCGGCTCCACCCTGCGGGTGACCAGACCGTCGCGTGCCATGCCCTGCAGTGTCGTGGACAGCATCTTCTGCGATACGCCCGGCATGCGGCGCCGCAGCTCGGCGAAGCGCACCTCGTGCGGTTCGGCCTCCGCGAGGACCTTGACCGCCATCGACGTCCACTTCGTGCCGATGCGGTCGAGGAGCCGGCGCGTCGGGCAATCGGGATCGAAGAGATCGCCGCGTGCCCCCGCTTTGGGAGGGGTGGTCACCTCGGGCTCACCACCTGTCGGGAAAGTGCGTTCTTGGCAGGCCAGGCATGGTTACCTAGCCTCATGTAGTCACCAATGGTAATCACATCGGAGCCACCTCACCATGCGCCTCCCCCTGGCTGAATCCACCGAGCCCGGCATTCCTGCGCCCGACATCTCTCTGCGCCAGATCACCACCAACGGCATCACGGTCAACGTGGCGATCGCAGGCACCGGCCCCGCCGTCCTGCTGCTCCACGGCTTCCCCCACACCTGGCAGCTCTGGAGCGAGGTCATCCCCCGGCTCGCCCTGCGGCACCGCGTCATCGCACCGGACCTGCGCGGACTCGGCGCCAGCACGCGGGCGACCGACGGCTACGACGCCGACACCCTCGCCACCGACGCCGAAGGTCTCCTCGACGCGCTCGGTGAGAGCAGTGCGGCGGTCGTCGGCATCGACGCGGGCACACCGCCCGCCCTCCTCCTCGCGCTGCGACGACCCGATCTCGTACGCAGGCTCGTCGTCATGGAGTCACTCCTCGGGCCCCTGCCCGGCGCGGAGGACTTCCTCGCCGGTGGCCCGCCGTGGTGGTTCGGCTTCCACTCGGTCCCGGGGCTCGCCGAGAGGGTCCTGGTCGGGCACGAGGCCGAGTACATCGACTGGTTCCTGAGCACCGGCACGCACGGCCGGGGCATCCCGGACCGTGTCCGGGAGGCTTTTCTCAACGCCTATACCGGCCACGACTCCCTGCGCAGCGCCTTCTCCTACTACCGGGCCATGCCCACGAGCGGGCGGCAGATCCAGGACGCCACCGCACACGCCCGGCTCACCATGCCGACGCTGGCGATCGGGTCCCATCCCGTCGGAACGGCCCTCGAACAGCAGTTGCGCCCGCTCGCCGACGACCTGACCGGCCACCTCATCCCGGACTGCGGCCACATCATCCCGCTTGACCGCCCCCAGGCACTGCTCGACCTGCTCGACCCTTTCCTCGCCACCGATCACCCCGGCCAGGCGGGCTAGATCCCGGCGAACATGTCGAGAAGGCCCTGTGGCGCGTCGGCCCGGAAGCAGCGGACGAGGCTGTCGGCGGACTCGGCGGCGGCGTTCTCACTCCGTGGGAACAGCGCCTCTTCGTAGGCGGCGAGCGCGGCTTCGGTATCGCCGGGACGCGCGGCGATGGCACCGGCGAGTTCGGCTCCGTCGAACATCGCGAGGTTGGCGCCCTCCCCCGCGAAGGGGGACATGAGGTGGGCCGCGTCGCCGAGCAGCGTGACGCCCGGGACGCGGTCCCAGCGGTGGCCGATCGGCAGGGTGTGGATGCGGCGCGGGATCAGCGCGCCGTCGGCGTCGGCGATCAGCGCCTGGAGGCTCTTGTCCCAGTCGGCGAAGTACTCCAGTACGGCGGCCTTGGCGAGGTCCGTGCGGTCGGCGGTGAAGTCGACGGAGGAGATCCAGTCCTCGGGGACCTTGAGCGCGGTGTAGATGTGCAGGCTGCCGTCGATCTCACGGTGGGCGAGGAAGCCCTTGCCCTCGCCGAGCGCGAAGAGCATGCCGCCGCCCACGACGGCGGCGCTGTCCGGGTGCCGGGCATCGGCGTCCACGAGGTCCACCTCGACGAAGGAGAGGCCGGAGTAGGCGGGGGTGGCTTCTGAGACCAGGGGGCGGATCCGGGACCAGGCTCCGTCGGCGCCGATGAGCAGGTCGGTGGTGAAGGTGGAGCCGTCGGCGAGGGTCACCTCATGGCGACCGCCACCGAGCGGACGCGCCCCGGTGACCTTCGCGCCCCAGTGGACGGCGCCGTCGGGCAGCGAACCGAGCAGGAGGTCACGCAGTTGGCCGCGCTCGACCTCGGGGCGCCCGCCGTCGCCCTCGTCGGCCTCCTCCATGCGGACGACGGCGTCCTTGTCGAGGACGCGCATGGCCTCGCCACCGGGGTGGATGAGCGCGCGGAACTCTTGGTACAGATCGGCGGCGCGCAGGGCGGCCTGCCCGGACTCCTCGTGGATGTCGAGCATGCCGCCCTGGCCACGGGCGTCCTGTGACGCCTCCAGGTCGTACAGGGCGGCGTCGATGCCGTTGACGTGCAGGACACGGGCGAGCGTGAGGCCTCCGAGGCCCGCGCCGACGATGGCGATGGGGTGGTGGGGCGGGCGGGACCGGTGGGATTGGTGGGATCGGTGCGTGGTCATGGCGTTACTCCTTGGCCTGGTGTGAGGGCGGGACGGTGGCGGGGGGAGGCAGTGCTCAGTTCCGGGTGCCGTCGGCCGGGACGGGCGTGCTCAGGATTCCGTTGATCAGCGTGCGGAAGCCCCAGGAGATGCGGGTCTCCGGCTGGCCGGACAGCAGCTCGGCAGCCAGCCCGGCGACATGCGGATGGGTCTGTTCGGACGCACCCCGCAGCACTCCGGCGAGCGCGTCCCACTCCCCCTGGGCGGCGCCGGGGGCCCGGTCGTCCGGGGAGTGCTCGGCGGCGGTCGCTGTGGCGTACTGCAGCAGCAGGTCGACGCCCCATGCCGCCTGCCCGGGCGGTACCCCGCCCTCGTCGAGCAGGGCGAGCAGCGTCTCGATCAGACGCAGATAGTGCTCACCGCTCGGCCGGGCCACCAGCGCGGCCCTGGCGAGGCCGCGGTACTGGAAGAGCACAGCGGTGTAGGAGGTGAGCACCTTCTCCAGGCGCTCGCGCCAGTCGCCTCCGGCCGGCGCCGCCTCGACCGTGCCGAGGAGCTCGTCGAGGATCGCCGCGTGCAGTTCGGCGGTGTTGCGGACGTAGACGTAGAGCGAGGCGGGCCCGGTGTCGAGCTCCTGGGCGAGGCGACGCATGGTCACCTTGCCCAGGCCGTCGGCGCGCATGATCTCCACCGCGGCGGCCACGATCCCGGTCCGTGTCAGGGCGGGTTTCGCCGGGCGCTCGCGGCGGCTGCGCGGGGCATCGGAATGAGCTGTCATACCACCAGCATAACGAACATGTTCGTCACGAGCACGTTCGGAGCGAACATGTTCGCCACAGGAGATCGTCCGCAGGCCGCCCGCAGGCTCCCGCGACGCGGCGACACCCACGCTTGCAGGGGCCTGATTGGCGATCAGCAGGGGCGGGCATCACCGTGGGACAGGATCGACCACGCAAGACATGCCGGGGGCGCGGTGAGCTGATTCCGTCGCTAGCACACCGGTCGTCTCAGGGGAGGGAAGTGAGTTGCCATGCGTGCGCACCAGCGCGCCCATCGGCACGTCGCCCGCGTCGAGTACGCACTGCCGCAGGAAGCCGCATCGGCCGGCCGGGCGCGGAGGTTGACCTCCGCGTTCCTGACCCGGCCCCGTCGGCACCTGACGGAAGTGGACGCCGAACGGGTGGACGATGCCACGCTGATCGTTTCTGAACTGGTCACCAACGCCACCCAGCACGGCCGCAGCTCCTGCCGCCTGCGCCTTGAGGTGTCCGACGACCACGTGACCGTCGAAGTCCACGACGCGAGCCCCGTCGGCCCACAGGTCCTCAAGCCGAGCACCGAGCGCGAAAGCGGACGGGGCCTGGCGATGGTGCGGCACCTCGCCGCGCGCTTCGAGGTCGTCGGCAGCGGCCGACGAGGCAAGGCCGTCCGTGCGGTGCTCGCCCTACGACACCTGGAGCCCCGGCCTCGGCTGCAACCTCCGCGCAACCTTGTCCGGAGTTGACTGGGCCATCGCCTCGACGGCGGCCCGGTGACGGCGACCAAGGAACCGGTGACGGTGACCAAGGAGCGGCAGCCCATGACCGACGACCCGCGCGTGGAGCTGACCCCGGCCGCCGCCGATCTGCTGCGGCGGCTGCGGGAGGCCCACGGACCGCTGATGTTCCATCAGTCCGGCGGCTGCTGTGACGGCAGTGCGCCCATGTGCTTCCCGGAGGGCGAGTTCCGGACCGGCGACTCCGATGTGCGCCTGGCGTCGCTCGACGTCGAGGGGGTGGCGGAACCGGTCGCCTTCTGGATGTCGAAGAGCCAGTACGACGTGTGGAGCCACACCCGGCTGATCGTCGACGTGGTGCCGGGCCGTGGCAGCGGCTTCTCCCTCGAAGCCCCGGAAGGCGTACGTTTCCTCATTCGTTCCCGGCTGATCAGCGCCTAGCCACCGGCCTTGCACCCGTCCGGCGGTGCCCTCTGGTGCGCTCTCCGACCGGCCCCCACACTGGGGCAGTTGGTCGGCCAGCGAGACTTCAGGGGGCACGGTGACGACACGGCGCAAGCAGACCTCAAGACGGTTCAGAACGGCGAGAGCCGCGCTCTCGGTACTGACGGCATTCGGCACGCTGGCCGGTGCGGCTCTGATGGGAGCGGCACCGGCCGGCGGCGTGGAGGCGGACGGAAAGACGGTCACGTCGCGGATCGCACCGGGCGTGCAGTACTGGAACTTCGACATCCCGGCCTCCCACGGCGCTACCCGCGCGCACGTACTCGACATCGACCTGAACGATCCCCGGACCGGCGTCGGACTGCTCTATCCGGGTGAAGTCGGCGCCCGCTCCGCCGTCTCCACGCTCGCGGACGGGGCGGGAGCGGTCGGCGGGATCAACGGCGACTTCTTCAACATCTCCGAGGGCCAGCATCCGGGCGTCGAAGCCACCGGCGCGCCCGTCGGCCCGGCGGTCTCACAAGGCCGCGCCCTCAAGGGGGCGGTGCCGGACGGTCAGCGCTTCGGCCCCGCCATGCCTCCGGGTGTGACCACCCAAGCCGTGCTCGGCGTGGGCTTCGACCGCCGGGCCCGCCTGGACAACCTCCGGCTCGAAGGCGAAGTACGCACCCCCCAGACCCGGCTGCCGCTCGGCGGGCTCAACCAGTACGCCCTCCCCGTGGGCTCCGTCGGCGCGTTCACCAGCGACTGGGGCAGCACCTCCCGGGTGCGCTCCACCTGCGGCACCGACACCAGCCGCGGCGCCCCCTGCAGCACGGACACCCATGAGGTGGCGGTGCGCGGCGGCCGTGTCGTGGAGTCGGCGGGGACGCCCGGCAGCGGACCCGTCGCCGCCGGCACCACGGTCCTCGTCGGGCGCGAGGCCGGCGCACAGGAGCTGCGCAAGCTCTCGATCGGCGACCGGGTGCACGTGTGGCACCGCCTGGTGGCGGCCGAGTCGCACATGCCGTTCCGTTTCGCGCTCGGCGGCTTTCCGGTCCTGCGCGGCGGCGCCCCGCTGCCCGGCCTCGACTCCGTCACATCGGCCGTGCGGACGGCGGCCGGAATCTCCGACGACGGCAGACGTCTCCTGCTCCTCTCCCTCGACGGCTCCCCCGAGTTCCGTACGGGGCTGACCATCGCCGAAGTGGCTGAGACGCTGAGGGGGTTGGGCGCACAGGAGGGCTTCAGCCTGGACGGCGGCGGTTCCTCCACCCTGGTCTCGTCCGCCACCCTGGTCGCGAGGGCCCCGGGCGCGGAGGCCGTCACCGTACGAAATCACCCGAGCGGCGGCGCGGAACGCCCGGTGGCGAACGGCATCGGCGTGTTCTCGCGGGGCTAGCCGCCCGATCACTCGGTGTCCCGCACCGCCACCAGGCCGTTGAACACGCCCACGTACGCGGTGCCGTCCGGACCCAGGGTCACCGGCGCCCAGTTGTTGTCGTAGGCGATGCCCGTGCCGGCGAGGCGCTTCCACTTGGTCTCGCCGGTGCGGAAGTCGACGGCCGTCAGGTACCAGGCATCGATGCCGAGGCTGTTGGGCTCCTTCGTATAGAAGTACAGCAGCCCCGAGGCGGTCGACAGCTTCGGGACGTTCGAGGGGGCGCGGACGTCGCTCTCCCAGACGGTGTCGCAGCCGCTGCCGTCCGCGCGTACGTCGATCCTGCTGACGCCGCCGACGACGCTGCGGCCGAAGGTGAGTGAGGTGATGTTCTCGTAGCCGTAGTTGTTCTCGACGACGAGGCTGTTGCCCCAGGTGATCAGCGAGTTGTCGGTGGTGGACGCGCCGGAGCGGAAGACGGGGACCTTGCAGACCAGGCGCTTGTCGTCGGCGATGCCGTCGCCTCTGCGGTAGACGAGGACGTTCATGCGGTCGTCGGCGTTGTCGGTGATCGCCACGTAGTCGGCGTCGCCCTTGCCGAAGAGGTCGGGCGTGGTGCCCGAACCCTGGTTGACCGAGCCGGGCTTGGTGCCCGTCCCCCGGTCGTAGGTCTGGCGCCAGACGGCCTTCGGGGTGCCGTCCGCCTCGGCGCGGAAGCTGTAGAGCGCGTGGTCGGAGACGATCGACACGCCGTCATCGGCGACGGAGAACGAGTTCTGGATCTCCTCGCCGTCGAGCCGGACGGAGCGGGTGTCACCGGACTTGGGGTTCACCGTGCCGACGCGCCCCTGCCGGGTCACCCACCAGATGCGGCCGTCCCAGTCGGGCATCACCGAGGTGACCGGGTCACATTCGCCACTCGGGTAGAGATTTGACCAGGTAACGCAGTCGTGCGGGACGTGCGCCGTCAGATCCCAGTCCTTGTCGACGACGAACCGCCAACTGCCGTCCGCCGCCTGCTCGTGCGCGAGCCTGACGATGTGCTGCCGGGAGTCGGCGAGGACGAGCCGGTCCTCGTTGTCGAGATACGAGTAGGCGCCGCCCGAGGTGTCCTTGAAGATCTTCGAGAAGTCGAGGCGCGTGATGGCCTCGACGGTGGAGGGGCGCTGCGGCAGCTTGTACTCGGCGAGCGTCGTCAGCGTGTCCGGGTCGAGCAGTTTGACCAGGAAGCCGGTGAACGTGCCGCAGACGGTGACGATGCGGCCGTCCTTGTCGAAGGTGACGGTGGCGCACTCACCGCCGAGCGCCGCCATCTTCTCGCTGCCGACCTTCGGCTTCTTCCCCAGGGGCCCGTTCCAGGGGTACGTTCCGCTGCCCGCCGCGTCCGCGTGCATCCCGCTGCGGCCGTTGGCTGCGAGGTACGGGTGCTGGGGCGGCTGTTCGCCGGGCAGCGGGCGGCCGTCCGCGGGCCCGCCGGTGTACTGGTCGACGAGCCGGTGCCCCGGCGCCTTCGGTATGTCGTCCGCCTGGGCGGGATACGCGAAGGACGCGGCGAAGACCGTGAGAGCGGTCAGGGCGAGAGCACTGCTGAGGGTTCTGCGACGCGGCATGCGCCGAAGCTAGGGCCAGGCCCTTGAAGTGTCCATGGAAAGGTGACAGTTGTTCATGAACACGCAATGATCATGGCTGAACCAGCACGGCTGACCATCACGGCTGCAAGCCGCTGACGATGTCCGCGGCGGCCGTGACCCCGTTGTGGATGGTCGGTGCCATGCTCGAACTCGCCAGATAGAAGCCGAGCAGCGCACAGACCAGGGCGTGCGAGAACTTCAGTGCGCCGTTGCGCAGAAAGACCACTGCCAGGATCACCAGCAGCAGCACCACAGAGACCGAAATGGCCATGGGGACAACCTCCTCCGCCACGTCAGCACCGCGGCTCTCGGCCGAGTGTGGCGCAGCGGAGGGACCGTCCGGGCGACCGGCATGTCCTCCGAACGGGTGTTATGTGCCGGGGCGTTGCTTCAGCGGGCCGGGAGCTGACGCCCGTGGGCGTCGAGGAACGCCTCAAGACCCGCGAGGTCGTCCGTGTTCAAGTGGTCGACGCCGGCGGCGAGGAGCTCGCCCCACACCGCGTCGCGTGCCGGGCCCGCCAGGTCGGGTGTCGCCCAGAAGCGAACGCGCTGCCCGCGCTTGTGGGCGGCTGAGACGATGCCGCGCAGCTTGTCGCGTTCGGCGGCGGGAATCTCGCCGACACCCTGCCAGCTGAAGTTGAGCGTCCAGTTGTCGCTGATCAGCGGGATGAGCGAGGCGGGCGCCGCGCTGCCGAGGTCGGCGAGGCGGCCGTCGTAGAAGGCGCGGCGCACACGCTGGGCCTCCATCGGCGCGCGGGCCGCCCGGTCGCCGGATATCACCGCCGTCACCGGGCCGCGGCGCACCTTGCCGTAGGAGTACGTGGTGAACAGGTTCCGGTAGCGGCGGAGGTGGCGGTCGAGTTCGAGGTACGTCGCCGCGCCCTCGGTCTTGATGTCGATCAGGAGCTGAAAGGGGGTGCGGTGGTAACCCCGGTACACGGAACCGCGGTTGGCGCGCACGCGGGCGGCCAGGGGGTCAAGGTAGAGCGATTCGAGGGTGCGGGTGGGGTCGAGGTCGACCGGGTCGTGCGCGACCAGGAGCTGTCCGTCGACGAGATAGATGTCGGCCTCGACGCTGCCGAAGCGGTGGTCGAGCGCGTCGAAAAGGGGCCGGGGGTGGTCGTAGTCGTTGTGCGCGTGGGCGCGGATGAGGGGGCGGGGTCCGTGTCCGCGCTCGCTCGCCTGGGCGTACGCGGGGACGGCGGCGGTGCCTGCCAGCGCGGCACCGATGGTGAGGGCTCTACGACGGGTGACGAGTGCCACGGAGACTCCTGGAAAGG
Source organism: Streptomyces sp. NPDC056486 (assembly GCF_042795295.1). Lineage (NCBI taxonomy): Bacteria > Bacillati > Actinomycetota > Actinomycetes > Kitasatosporales > Streptomycetaceae > Streptomyces > Streptomyces sp. NPDC056486. The sequence goes on along the minus strand of NZ_JBHTSF010000019.1, from coordinate 55,923 downwards.
GCGAGGGGAGGACGGGGGGCCTCAGTGAGTATGAGGCCATGCCCGCGTCAAGAAACCCCTTGCAGAACGGAGTTGGCGCTTTCGACGCTCTGCGTTAACTCCGGGAATCTCGCGCCGCCCCGTGCCCCCTCACAGCACCTCAGGCCACGTTCTCGTCGGCGACCAGATCGCCCCAGTGGACGGTCCGCTCGCACCACCGCTCCAGGAGCACGCGGTCGTGGCCCACCGCGAGCAGCCCCGCGCCGCTCCCCCGCCGGTACTCCTCCACGGCGTGCACGAGTGCCGCCGTCGTCGATGCGTCCAGCATCGCCGTCATCTCGTCGCAGATCAGCCAGCGCGGGCGGAGCACCAGGGCGCGGGCCAGACAGGCGCGCTGCAGCTGGCCGTCGCTCACTTCGTGCGGCCTGCGGCCCAGGAGGTCGTCGCCGATGCCGACCGTGGCCGCAAGCTCCCGTACGCGCTCGGTGGCTTCGCTCCCGCGCCCGGCCGCGCGGAGCGGCTCGGCGATCAGGTTCGTGAGGGTGAGACGTGGGTCGGCGGACAGGCGGGGCTGCTGGAAGACGACGCCGAAGGCGGTGCGCTGGGCGCGGGGGGCGCGGTGCCGCCAGCCGCGGGCGGGCTCGCCGTCGATGACGACGCGGCCCGCGTCGGGCTTGTGGAGCAGGGCGGCGACCCGGGCCAGGGTGGACTTGCCGCAGCCGCTGGGGCCGAGCAGGCCGACGGAGGCGCCGGGCGCGAGCGTGAGGTCCACGCCGCGCATGACGGGGGCGCGGCGGTCGTATCCGGCGGTGATGGAACGGAGTTCAAGCACGGGGCGCCTCCAGTACGGCCGCCGGGTCGGGGTGGTGGCAGGCGACACCGTCCACGTTCTCCGGCACGGCTTCGCAGGCTTCGTCCGCCCTGGGGCAGCGCGCCGCGAACGCGCATCCCCGGGGCAGCGCGGAGAGTTCGGGGGGCATGCCGGGGATTGGCGTGAACTCCCGCTCCGGGAGAGCGTTCAGGAGGCCGCGTGCGTAGGGGTGCCGGGGCCCGGGGGTGCCGAAGAAGTCCTCGGCGTCCTCGAGCTCGACGATGCGTCCTGCGTACATCACGGCGACGCGGTCCGCGATGCGCTCGGCGGCGGCCAGATCGTGGGTGATCAGGAGCAGCGCGCGGTCGTCGCCGACGTGCCGTCGCAGCTCGTCCACCGTGCGGTCGACGAGGTCACGGTCGAGGCCCGTCGTCGGCTCGTCGGCGAGCAGCAGCGGCGCGTCGCCGATGAGCGCGAGCGCGGTGGCTGCACGCTGGGCGAGGCCGCCGGAGAGCTCGTGGGGGTAGCGGTCCAGGTGCCCGGCGGGGAACGCGGCACGCTCGGCGGCGGCTTCGGCGGCCTTGCGCAGCTCTGGGCGGCGTACGCCCGTCAGCTCCCGCAGGGTCTCCTCCAGCTGGGCGCGGACCGTTCGCACCGGCGTCAGGTGCGCGGCCGGGCTCTGCGGTACGAGACCGACGCGGCGCCCCCGGACCGTTCGGGCCAGGGTGCGCTCGTCGGCGGTCGGCAGGTCCACGTCGCCGATGAGCGCGGACCCGGCCGTCTCCGCGTTCTGCGGAAGGAGTCCGAGCAGCGCGGATGCGAGCACGGACTTGCCGCAGCCGCTCTCGCCGACGAGGGCAAGACACTCCCCCGCCGCCAGGTCGAAGTGGACGTCGGTGACGGCGGAGACGAAGGTGTCGCCGCGCATACGGAACCGCACGGAGAGACCTCGTACGGAAAGCACCGGGGACGAGAGGGGCGGCTTCGAGGAGACGGGCTCGGTCACAGCATCAGCTCCGATCGGCGCCGGGGATTGATCCGTTCCCGCCAGGCGCCCGCGAGGCCCGCGATCGCCAGGGTGGGCACGATGATGAACAGGCCGGGGAAGAGCGTCGGCCACCAGTCCCCGGCGAGGAGCGAGCCGCGCGCGCTCTGCACGAGGGTGCCGAGGCTCGCCTGGTGGGTGGGGAGTCCGAGGCCCAGGAAGGACAGCGCGGACTCGTGCCAGATGGCGTGCGGCACCATCAGGACGGCGGCGAGTCCGGCCTGCGGAAGGACGCCGGGCAGCAGATGGCGCACGATGACGCGCATCCGCGACGCACCCCCGGAGATGGCGGCGTCGACGTACGGACGGGACCGCAGCGACAGGACTTCGGCGCGCACGATGCGGGCCGTGGACAGCCAGTGCGTGAGCGCGACGGAGACGACCACCGGCCACACACCAGGGCGGAACATCGCCACGATGAAGATGCCGAGCAGCAGATGCGGTACGGACGAGAAGACGTCCACGAGCCGCATCACGACCCGGTCCACCCAGCCGCCCGACGCGGCGGCGAGCGCACCCACTGCCGTGCCGATGACGGTCGCCACGACGGCCGCGACCACGCCCACCAAGAGCGAGACCCGCAGCCCGTACACGCAGCGCAGAAGCAGATCGCGCCCCACGTCGTCAGTGCCGAAGGGGTGCGACCAGGAGGGTGGTTGAAGCTTGGCCGCGAGGTTCACGGCCTGTTCGTCGAGGTTCACGAGCGGCGGCACGAGGAGCACGGCGAGCACGATGGCCGCGACGATCACCGCCGAAGAACGCACCCGCCACGCGCGCGTGGAGCGAGTTCTGGAGGCGCCGCCCGAGGAGGCGCGCCACGTCGTCGTCTCAGCCATCGAATCCCACCCTCGGATCGGCGAGTCCGTACAGCAGGTCGGCGAGGAGGTTGCCGAGGAGCACCGCCGCCGTGGCGAGGACGGTGAGCGCGGCGAGCAGCGGGAAGTCCACGGCGGTCGCGGCCGAGACGGTGGCGGCCGCGATGCCGGGCCAGCTGAAGACGGTCTCCACCAGGAGGGCCCCGGTGATCAGTTCGGGCACGCGTGAGCCGATCAGGGTGAGTACCGGCAGCATCCCCGAGCGCAGTGCGTGCCCGAGGAGCACGGTCCGCTCGGCGAGGCCACGCGCGCGTGCGCCCCGGACGGGGTCGTCACCGAGTGCGTCGCCGACCCCCTGGCGTACGTACAGGACGAACCACGGAAGCTGCGAGATCGCGAGTACGGAGGCGGGCAGCACGAGATGGCTCGCGACCTGACCTGCCGTGACGGCCGAGCTGGCGGTGTCCGTGAGCCCGCCCGACGGCAGCACTCCCAGCTTCAGGGCGAAGAGCCAGACGGCGAGGAGGCCGATCCAGAACGGCGGCGCCGCTTCGAGCGTGTACGCCAGCGAGGTCACGGCGCGGTCGAGCCAGCCGCCGGGGCGGCGTGCGGCGAGGACGCCGAGCGTGGTGCCGACGAGGATCGCGAGCAGGAACGCGGTGGCGGCGAGCAGCACGGACCAGCCGATGCGTTCACCGATGACGTCCGATACGGGCTGGCGCAGGGTGCTGGAGTCCCCGAGGTCGCCGCTCACGGCCGACGTCAGCCAGTCCCACCAGCGCTGTACGAGCGGCTGGTCGACGCCGAGGTTGGCACGCAGCTGGTCGAGGTTCTCCTGGGACGCGGTGAGCCCGGCCGTGCCCGCGTACGCCTTGACGGGGTCGAAGGGGGACGCGGCGGCGATCGCGAAGACGCCGAAGGTCACGGCGAGCAGGACCGGGACGGCGAACAGGGCCCGCCGTCCCGTCATGCGCGCCATCGGCCCCCAGGGGAGCTTGTGGAGCGCGGACTTCACTGCGTCGGCTGCCAGTCCTCGACGTTCCACCACGGCCCGGACGCGAGGCCGTGGTCGTGCGGCTCGATCTGGGTGCTCAGGTCGCCGAAGCGCTTGTCGACGACGTACAGGTGGTCGATGTGGGTGAGGAAGGTGTAGCCCGGGTTCTTCACGAGCTCACGCTGGACGGTGTCGTACGCGGCCTGCCGCTCGGCGTGGTCGCCGCTCTCGCGGGCCTCGTCGAGCGCCTTGTCGATCTTGGGGTTGTCGTAGTGGGCCATGTTGTTGAAGCCGTCACCGGCGAGCGTGGACTTCAGGAGCGTGTACTGGTCGAAGTCCGGGTCGGCCGGGGAGCCGCCGCCCGCGAGGACCGCGTCCTTGGGCATGCGCGGCTGGATGACCTCCCACGTGCCGGCCTGCACCTCGACCTTGATGCCGAGCTTCTTGGCGTCGGAGGCGTACGCGAGTGCGTGGTCCTGGCGGAGCTTGTCGCCGGAGAGGTACCAGAGCGGGAACGCGGCCTGGACGCCGTCCTTCGCGCGGACGCCGCCCTTGCCCGGCTTCCAGCCCGCCTTGTCGAGGATCTTCTTGGCCGCGGCGAGGTCGTGCTTCCGCTCGGTGCCCTTGGTGAACCAGGGGCTGTCGGTGGGGACCGGGCCGTAGGCCTCCTTGCCCGCGCCGTCCAGGATCGAGTCGACCATCGCCTTGCGGTCGACGCCGGCGTCGAGCGCGCGCCGGACGTCGGTGTCGCCCGTGACCTTGTTGCCGGTGGGCAGGGTCACCACGCGGTAGTCGAAGGTTTTGGCGGCGTACGAGTTCTTGTTGCCGTCGTTCTTGTACTTCTTCGCGAGGTTGGGCGGCAGGATCGCGCCGTCGAGCTCACCCGCGTCGAGCCGGGTGGCCCGGATGTCGTCGTCCTTGATGATCGCCATGGTGAAGTTCTTGACCTTCGGGGCCCCGCCCCAGTAGCCGGGGTTGGCCTTGAAGGTGAGCTTCTCGCCCTTGGACCACTTCACGAGCTTGTACGGGCCCGTGCCGACCGGCTTGGTGGTGAACTCGCCGGTGTTCACGTCCTGCTTGCCCGCTATGTGCTCGGGCGCGATCGGCAGGACGGTGCGCTCGGCGAACGGCGCGTAGGGGTACTTGAGGTGGAAGACGACGGTGTCGTCGCCCTTCGCCTCGACGTTCTTGACGGCGTCGAGCTCGGTCTTGGCGGCGTTGTTCGTCTTCTTGTCGAGGATCGTCTCGTAGGTGAAGACGACGTCCTTGGACGTGAAGGGCTTGCCGTCGCTGAACTTGACGCCCTCGCGCAGCTTGAAGGTGTAGGTCTTGCCGTCGTCGCCGACCTTGGGGAGCTCGGCGGCGAGCGCGGGCTTGAGCTTCATGTCGGCGTCGTGCGTGAGCAGACCGTCGAAGATCTTGGAGTTGCCGTCCTTGCCGTAGCCGAGGAGCGGGCTCAGGGTGTCCGGTTCGTACGCGATGCCGACGACCGCGGAGTCCTTGGCGCCACCCGCGCTCTTGCCGTCGCCCGGCGCCGAACAGGCCGAAGCGGCGACCGCCAGTGAGGCGGCCGCCGCTACCGCGCCCGTACCCCGTATCGATCGGGCCCTCATGCTCCACACCCCTACTGAAGATCAAACGTTATTGCGAACGATTCGCAATTATGCCTGACGTAATGGGTGGGTAAAACGCGCGGGGCCGCCGGGGTCAGGGCGCGGGCAGGTTCACCAGTGCGGCCAGCTCCTCACGGTGCCGCCCCACCGTGCCGAGCGCGATCGAGTCCGCCTTGGCCCGCTTGAGGTAGAGATGGACGGGGTGCTCCCAGGTCATGCCGATCCCGCCGTGCAGCTGGAGCGCCTCCTCGGCGATGTGCACCGTGGCGGGCGACGCGAAGGCCTGGGCGAGAGCCGCCGCGACATCGGCGTCATCGCCCCCGGCTGCGAGGGTGTCGGCCGCGTTGCGGGCGACGGCGCGCATGTTGACCACCTCCAGCCAGAGCTGGGCGAGCCGGTGCTTGAGCGCCTGGAAGGAGCCGACGGGCCGGTTGAACTGATGCCGTTCCTTCGTGTGGCGGACGGTCTCGGTCAAGCACCAGTCGGCGAGGCCCAGTTGCTCGGACGTCAGGAGTCCGGCTCCCGCCCGCAGACCCCGCCGTACGGCGGCTCCGGATTCCGGACCGACCACGCGCGCGCGTGCCCCTTCGAAGGTGACCGTGGCGAGTGGCCGCGTGAGGTCGAGCGAGGTCTGCGGCGCGACGGTCACGCCGTCCTGTGCCGCGTCCACCGCGAAGAGCCCGGCGCTCGTCGGCACGAGGAGCACATCGGCGGCGACCGCGTCGGCGACCCCGGTGACACTGCCGTGCAGGGCCTCACCCTCCGCGCGTACGTCGGGCAGGGCGCCGCCCGGAGCGGTGGCCAGCGGCACGGTGAGCACGCCGATCGTGCGCCCGGTGGCGAGCGCACCCAGGAGCTCCCTCGCCGCGTCACCGTCACAGGCCAGGAGCGTCTCGGTCGCGATGACGGCACTGGTCAGGTAGGGCACGGGCGCGACCGCACGGCCCAACTCCTCAAGGACGACGGCGGCTTCGCGGTGCGTGGCCCCCTGCCCGCCGAGATCCTCGGGCACGAGCAGACCGGCGAGACCCATGCCGTCCGTGAGCGCCTTCCACAGTTCACGGTCGTGCGGCTCTGCGGACTCGGTGCGGGCGAGCACGGAGGTGGTGTCGCAGTGGTCGGCGAGCAGACCGCGCACCACCGGGCGCAGCGCCTCTTCGTCTTCGGAGTACAACAGGTCGCGCTGCGCGCTCTGTGACGGCTGCGTTGTCGGCGTACTCATCGGGCGAGGTCCTTCCACGCGACGTCCTTGTCGGTGCGCGGCTCGGAGGGCAGTCCGAGGACGCGCTCGGCGACGATGTTGAGCAGCACTTCGCTGGTGCCGCCCTCGATGCTGTTGCCCTTGGCCCGCAGATAGCGGTAGCCCGCGTCACGGCCGACGAAGTCGACCTTCTCTGGCCGCCGCATCGTCCAGTCCTCGTACAGCAGCCCTTCCTCGCCGAGGAGTTCCACCTCGAGGCCGCTGATCTCCTGGTTCAGACGCGCGAACCCGAGCTTCATGCCCGAGCCCTCGGGGCCCGGATGCCCCGCCACGAGCTGCTGGCGGAGGCGCTCCCCGGTGACCCGGGCGACCTCGGCCTCGACCCACAGCTTGAGGAGCCGCTGGTGCAGGTCGTGCGTGCGCAGCTCGGGGCGCTCGCGCCAGGCCTCGACCACCGGGCCGATCATGCCGCCCTCGCGCGGGATGCGGGAGCCGCCGATGGACACGCGCTCGTTCATGAGGGTGGTCTGCGCGACCTTCCAGCCGTCGCCGATCTCCCCGAGGCGATGCGCGTCCGGGATGCGTACGTCGCTGAGGAAGACCTCGTTGAACTCGGCCTCGCCGGTGATCTGCCGCAGCGGGCGCACCTCGACACCGGGGTCGGTCATGTCGCAGACGAAGTACGTGATGCCGCGGTGCTTGGGCACATCCGGGTCGGTGCGGGCGATGAGGATGGCCCAGCGGGCGGCGTGCGCGCCGGACGTCCACACCTTCTGCCCGTTGACCACCCAGGTTCCCCCACTCTCGGCTTCGCTCGAGCGGGAGGTGCCCCCATCGTCACGGACGGCGCGGGTCCCCAGGGCCGCGAGGTCGGACCCGGCGCCAGGCTCGCTGAAGAGCTGGCACCACACCTCGTCACCGACCCACAGCGGACGCAGGAAGCTGCGCTTCTGCTCCTCGGTGCCGAAGCGCAGGATGGTCGGCGCCGCCATGCCGAGGCCGATCCCGATGCGGCGCGGGTCGTTGTCGGGAGCGCCCGCGGCCTCCAGCTCGGCGTCCACGACGGCCTGCAAGGACCGCGGGGCCCCGAGCCCGCCGAGCCCCTGCGGGTAGTGCACCCATGCGAGTCCGGCGTCGAAGCGTGCCTTGAGGAACACCGCGCGTTCCGTCGTCGCGGGCGGATGCGCGGCGAGGAACTCCTTGGCGCGGCGGCGCAGTTCGGCGGCATCCGTCATGGCATCCGTCATACGTCGCCTCCCTCGGGGAGTACGGCCACCCGCCCCGTGGTGACACCGTCGGCCACCCGCTGCACGGCCGCTGCCGCGTCGCTCAGGGGCACGCGCTCGCTGATGAGCGGCTTGATCGCGCCCTTGGCCGCGAGCTGGGTGAGCTCCTCGTGGCAACGGAGGATCGCCTGCGGGTCCTTGGCGTTGTACAGGCCCCAGTGCAGGCCGACGACCGAGTAGTTCTTCACCAGGGCGTGGTTGAGGCCGGGCGTCGGGATGACACCGCTCGCGAAGCCGACGACGATGATCCGCCCCTCGAAGGCGACGCATTTGGTCGACTGGAGGTACGCGTCACCGCCGACGGGGTCGTAGATGACGTCGGCGCCACGGCCACCGGTCGCCTCCTTGACGGCGCCGATGACATTCTCCGTACGCCGGTCGATGACCACGTCGCAGCCGAGCTCGCGCGCGACCTCGGCCTTCGCGGCGCCGCCGACGACGCCGATGACCTTGGCGCCCGCCGCCTTGCCGAGCTGGACGGCGGCGGTGCCGACGCCACCGGCGGCAGCGTGCACCAGGAGGGTCTCGCCCTCCTGGAGGTGCGCGCGGCGGTGCAGGCCGAACCAGCCGGTCTGGTAGCCGATGTGCAGCGCGGCGGCTTCCGCGTCGTCCAGGGCGTCGGGCGCGGGCAGTACGGCTGCCGCGTCGGCGATCGCGTACTCGGCGAAGCCGCCGTAGGGAAGAGCGGGGTTGGCGATCACGCGCCGCCCGTCCTCGGTCTCGCCGCAGATCTCCACGCCGGGCGTGAACGGCAGCGGCGGCGTGACCTGGTACTGCCCGCGGCAGAGCAGCGCGTCGGGGAAGTTGATGTTGGCGGCGCGGACCTTGAGGAGCAGCTGCCCCTCGCCCGGCACCGGCCGGTCCACCTCTTCGAGGCGCATCACCGCGCTCGGCTCGCCGTTCTGGTGCACTTGCCATGCCTGCATGCGGGGCCTCCACGGGGCTTTCGTAGACCGGGCTCCGTCGCATACTAAGCGGTCGCTTGCGGACAGGGGAACCGTCTGGTCAGTCCACTTCACGCTTGTGCTGCGCGGACCCCTGAGTGGGCCGCGCCCGTACGTGCATCCGCTCGCCCTGCGGCCCGAACAGACTGAGGAACTCCGCGGGCCCCTCCCCCGTGGACCCGAACCAGTGCGGAAGGCGCGTGTCGAACTCCGCGGCCTCGCCCGCCGTGAGGATCACGTCATGATCGGCGAGCACGAGCCGCAGCCGCCCGGACAGGACGTACAGCCACTCGTACCCCTCATGGGTCTGCGGATCGGGCTGGACGGAGCGGGTGGGCTCGACCACCTTGTACGCCTGGAGGCCACCGGGCTGCCGGGTCAGCGGGACCATCGTGCGGCCGTTGCGGACGATCGGCTTGGCCCGCACCCGGGGGTCGTCGACGGGCGGGGCGCCGACGAGCTCGTCCAGGGCGACCCGGTGGGCGCGGGCGATGGGGAGCAGGAGTTCGAGGCTGGGCCTGCGGTGGCCGGACTCCAGGCGCGAGAGGGTGCTCACGGAGATGCCGGTGGCGGCGGCGAGGCCCGCGAGCGTCGCGCCACGCTCCTTGCGGACCCGACGCAGGCGGGGGCCGACCTCGGCAAGCACGCCGTCCAGATTCGTGCCGTCGTCCTGGCCCTCCGCCGTGCCCGCCATCTCGCCCGAGGCGCTGTTGTCTGTCATGCTTCCATTGCAGTATCGGCAAAGTGAATTGTCAATACGGCACTATCGATGCGACGGCTCCCGTGGAAATGGCCACGATGCCCCAGGACCAACCTGACCGCCGTAGTGGGCGAACGACGTGACGGTGCCGTCGTAGTGCATGGCCAGCGGCCGGAAGTCGATCGGGACGGCGTCCTTGGCTCCCGAAGCGCCTTGAGGGCATGGCGCTTTGAGGCGTTCCGCGATATCGATGCGGCCATGACGGACGATGCGAACGACGGGACACTGCCGGGGCTCCCGGCCCCAGCCCCGCCGGGCACGAGCGCCCTGCCGCAGGGGACGTACGACGGGGCGGTCGTCCTGGTGACCGGTGGCGGGTCAGGCCTGGGCAAGGCGATCGCCGCGGAGTTCGCACGCCTGGGCGCCGACCTGGTGATCGCGAGCCGCAAGGAGGAGCGGCTGAAGGCGGCACGGGACGAACTCGCGGGCCTCGGCGGGCGGGTGGCGGCGGTGGCGTGCGACATCCGGGACCCCGAGCGCGTCGCCGAGGTCTTCGACGCGGCGCAGGACGCGTTCGGGCTGCCGGGCGTCCTGGTCAACAACGCGGCGGCGAACTTCCCCGTGCCGGCCGAGGACATGTCCCCGAACGCGTGGCGCTCGGTCGTGGACATCACACTGACCGGGACATTCTTCATGGCGCGCGAGTTCGGCCGCCGCCACCTCGCGGCGGGTACGCCTGGCTCCGTCATCAACATCGGAGCGTCGTACGCGTGGACGGGCGGCCCCGGTTTCGCGCACAGCGCGGCGGCCAAGGCGGGCGTCAAGAGCCTCGTCGAGAGCCTGGCGGTGGAGTGGGGTCCGTACGGAATCCAGGTCAACGGCCTGGTGCCGGGCCTGATGCCGCACGAGGACATGACCGACGACATCCGCGGCAATCTGGACCGGGCGGCACCCGCGCAAGCTTCGGGGGCGGAGCAGTTGGGCGCCCGCCAGCCCGCCCTGCGCGTCGGCGCCCCGCGCGAACTCGGCTGGGCCGCGACCTTCCTCGCCTCGCCCTACGCCCGCTTCATCACCGGGCACACCTTGGTGGTCGACGGCGCGAACTGGCAGCGCCGGGGTCTGGTGAGCCCTCGGGTGGTGACGGTGCGGGAGCAGATGGGGCGAGGCCGTTTCGAGCGATAGCCGCCCGGAGCCTGCTTCCCGGCCCGACGGCCCGGCCTACTTCCCCTCGAAGGTGGCCGTCCGCCGCTCCGCCTTAGCCGCGTACCCCACCTTCGAGTCCTCCGACGTCAGCGTGATCGCCGCGTTCATCGCGACCCGGTCGAGTGCGGCCTCCATCCCCGCGTCCGCGTACGCGTCGATGCCCCGCTTGATGCCCTGCACCGCGAGCGGGCCGTTGGCCGCGATCTCGGCGGCGACATCACGGGACGACTTGGCCAACTCGTCTCCGGGCACGACCAGTTGGAGGAGCCGTAGCCGCTCGGCCGTGGCCGCGTCGATACGGCGCCCGGTGAGCGAGAGCAGCTTGGCCCAGCCCGCGCCCGCGTCCCGCGCGATCCGCAGATCGCCGCCCGCGTCGACCGCCACGCCGATCTGCGCCTCGGGCAGCGCGAACACCGCGTCGTCGGAGGCGATCCGGATGTCCGCCATCAGCGCAAGCTCGAAGCCGAAGCCCAGGCAGTAACCCTGCACGGCGGCGACAATGGGCTGCGGCAAGCCCGCGAAGGCGCGGAAGCGCTCATGGACCCAGCGCAGCCCCTCGTAGTAGTTGCGGGTGCGCTCGGACCCCGAGCGGCCCTCGATCGCACCGAACCCGCCCAGCGAGGTGACATCGATCCCCGCGCAGAACGCCCGCCCCTCGGCCCGCATCAGCACGACCCTGATCGAGTCGTCGAAGCGGATCCGGTCGGCGAAGATGCCGAGTTGGCGCGTGGACTCCCAGCTCCACGCATTGAGCTTCTGCGGGTAGCAGAGGGTGAGGATGCCCAGGCCGTCCTCGATGTCGAGGCGCAGCCGTTCCTCACCCTCCGGGATGTCCGTGCCGATGGTGTCGATCATCAAGGACCAGCTCCTGCCTACGCTTCTGACGGCCCGTCAGGTCATGGACGTGCCGTCAGCGTAGCGGCGGTGGCTCAGCGGCTGAAGACCTCGAAGGACACCGCGGGTTTCCCGCCGAAGCGCGGCGCCACCCGCTCCGCGTTGCCGGTGAGGAACTCACGGCAGTACTTCTCGGGCTCCTCCTGCGTCAACACCTCGATATAAGTGCGGTGTTCGAGGAGCGAGCGCACGGAACGCTCGAGCCCGGCCGTCGCGTCCGCCGCGTGCGTGGGCGACGAGGAACCGGCCACAGCCACCCAGCGCACACCGTTCCAGGGCTCGAGCGCGTCCTCCTCGATCAGCTCGGGGAAGATCCAGCGGTTGCCCGCGTCCGCCACGGCGTCGAGGGTGGCGCGGCCGACGGCCACGTGGTCCGGGGTGTTCCAGGCGACGCCGCCCCAGGTGTCGCGGTGGTTGAGCGTGATCACGAGCTCGGGGCGGTGCCTGCGGACCGCGGCGGCGATGTCGCGGCGCAGCGGCGTCCCGTACTCGATCACTCCGTCCTTGTGGTCGAGGAACTCCACGGTCGACACACCGACGACCGCCGCACTGGCCCGCTGCTCCCGCTCGCGCAGCGGCCCGCACGTGGCGGGGTCGAGGGTGTCGATGCCCGCCTCACCGCGGCTGGCCAGGAGGTAGGCGACCTCGCGTCCGCCGTCCGTCCAGCCGGCGATCGCGGCCGAGCAGCCGTATTCCAGGTCGTCGGGGTGGGCGACCACGGCGAGGGCGCGCTGCCAGTCCTCGGGCATGGGGGTGAGCTGGTCGTTCACATTCAACGGCTCTGTCATGCCCGCAGCCTAGCCTCGCGGAGCCCCCGGACGGGGTGAGCTCAGGCCTCGCCCCGGGTGAGGGCCAGGAGCCGGTCGAGGACGCGCGGCGAACCCACCCGCAGGCCGTCGTGCTCGTACTCGTCGGTGACCCAGGTCCGCAGGCCGCGGATGGAGCGCGCGGTGCGCAGGGAGTGATCGGTGTCCACGTACAGGTCGTCGTGGTAGATCGCGGCGGCGGCGGGCACCTCGTTCGCGGCGAGGCGTGCGGTGTCGTACAGCGGCGCCCAATCGGTGCGCGCGGCAAGGAGTTCGGCGGTCTCGGTCAACGGCCGCAGGGCCGGATCGCAGTCGAACTGCCAGCGCTGGACGGCTTCCCCGGTGAAGAGCAGTGGCGCGTCCCCGGCGAGCGCCTTGCCCGGGTCGAACTGCGGGAACTCGCCGCGCAGCCGCTCGGCCGACCAGTCGGTGGGCCGCTCGCCCTGGCCGTAGATGGTCTCGTGCATCAGCGCGAAGAGCGGGCGGTTCGCGAGCGACAGGTTGGCCTGTACGTCTTCCTGGAACGCGTCGGAGAGCTCGAACCCCGACGGGGTCCGTACGAAGGCGTCCTCGATGAGGTAGTGCAGGCGGTGGCTGCCGTCCTTCGAGCCGAGCAGCATGCCGAGGGACTGGAACGCCTCGACGGTGAGGCGGTAGCCGCCGTTCAGGACCGGCTCGTGCTCGGCCAGGTGCGCGGCGATGCGACGGGCGCGCTCGACGTCCTGGGGGTAGCGGGCGTAGTGGGCGGCGCTCTTGCGCTCCATGCGCGGGTAGGCGGCGCGGTAGACGTCGTCAGCGTGACCGTCGAGCGTGGGCAGGCCGCCGGTGATGATCGCGGTGTGCAGGCCTTCGGGCGCGGCCGACAGGTAGTGGGTCGCGCAGAAGCCGCCGAAGCTCTGGCCGAGGACGGTCCAGGGCGCGCCGCCGGTCAGCTCGCGCCGGATCAGCTCGCAGTCGCGGACGATGGAGTCGGCGCGGAAGTGCGTGAGGTAGTCGGCCTGTTCGCGGGGGCCGCCGCGCAACGGGAGCGTCTGGCGCGTGGCCGGAGTGGAGCTGCCCGTTCCACGCTGGTCGAGGAGCAGCACCCGGTAGTCCTGCAGCGCCCGGCCCAGCCACGCTTCCTTGCCCGCGAACCGGTTGGCCCCGCATCCCGGGCCGCCCTGCAGATACACCAGCCACGGCAGGTCTGTGCCCCCGTGGCCCCCGTGGCCCCCGTGCGCGGCCGCCACGGCCTCGCGGGCGAAGACCTCGATCCGCTCCCCCGCCGGGTCGTCGTGGTCGAGGGGCACGGAGAAGCGGTGGTCGGTGAGGACGACGCCGGGCTGGCGGTAGGAGGCAGTGGCGGTCAAGAGGGCTCCTGGACGTGGGCGAATACGGAACGGGACACTTCGCTCAGTTCAGCACACCCGCCGTGGGAGCGGTCAGCGGGGCGCCAGGCTGGAGCGCCGCACCACGAGTTCCGGCTGGAGCACCACGCGCCGGTGATCATGTTCTTCGGAGTCGGCGTCCGACTCGGACTCCTCCAGGAGAAGTTCCGCGGCCATCGCGCCCATCTTGATGGCGGGCTGGCGCACCGAGGTGAGCGGGACGACGGCCGCGGCGGCGAATTCGATGTCGTCGTAGCCGACGATGGCGATGTCCTCGGGCACACTGACCCCTGCCGCGTACATCGCCTGGAGCACCCCGAGGGCGAGCAGGTCGTTGGCGCAGAAGACGGCGGTCGGCCGTTCGGCGAGTCCGAGTACGCGGGCGCCGGCATCGCGTCCCGCGGCCACGTCGAGGCGTTCGGTGGGCAGTTCCCGCAGCGCCGACGCCGGCAGACCGGCCTCGGCGAGGGCCTGCAGCGCTCCCTGCCTGCGGTCCTTGACCTGGTTGAGCCCGGGCGGCCCGCTCACGTACGCGATGCTGCGGTGCCCCGTGTCGACGAGATGGCGCACCGCGAGCGCACCGCCGAGGACGTCGTCCACGGAGACGGAGCACTCGGTGGCGCCCTCGGCGACCCGGTCGACCAGGACGAACGGGATGGCGTGCCTGCGGAACGCCTCGATGTTGCGCCCCGTCGCGTCGGCCGGGGTCAGCAGGACGCCTCGTACCCGCTGTTCCGCGAAGAGCGCCAGATACTCGGCCTCTTCGGAGGGGCTCTGTCCGCTGTTGCACATCATGACGCGGAGCCCGGCGTCACGCGCGGCCCGCTCGGCACCGCGCGCGACGTCCACGAAGAAGGGGTTGCCCATGTCGAGCACAAGGAGCGCCATGATGCGGCTCTGGCCCGCGCGCAGCTGCCGTGCGGACTCGCTGCGGACGTAGCCGAGCCGCTCGATCACGGACCGCACCCGGTGGCGGGTCTCTTCGGAGACCACGTCCGGACGGTTGATCACGTTCGACACCGTGCCCACCGACACACCGGCGTGCTTCGCCACGTCTTTGATGCCGACCATGCGTCCCCTTGTTCCTCTGCTCGTGCGGCGCCTTGTGCGGCGCCGCATGCGATCCCCTCAGAATTTGTACTGGTCGATGTTCTTCTTGTCGAAAACGGTCGGTTCGCCGAGATCGACGACTCCCTTGTCACCGATGGTGAAGCTGCCGAGGTCGCCCGCCTCGAACTTCTCGCCCTTCTTGCCCGTGATCTGGCCGGACTTCAGGGCGACGGCGGCGTGGGCGGCGAGCGCGCCGAGCTTGGCCGGGTCCCACAGTTCGAAGCCCTCGACGGTGCCGTTCTTCACGTACTGGCGCATGTCGTTGGGCGTGCCGAGGCCGGTGAGCTTCACTTTGCCCTTGTACTTCGATCCCGAAAGGTACTGGGCGGCGGCCTTGATGCCGACCGTCGTCGGCGAAATGATCCCCGCCAGCTTCGGGTGCTCCTGCAGAAGGCCCTGAGTCTGCTGGAAGGACTGCTGGGCGTCGTCGTTGCCGTAGGCGGTCTTCACCAGCTTCATGTTCTTGTACTTGGGCTTCTTCAGCTCCTTCTTCATGTAGCCGATCCAGGTGTTCTGGTTCGTCGCGGTCTGGGCGGCGGAGAGGATCGCGATGTCACCCTTGTAGTCGAGCTGCTTGCCCAGGAGCTCCACCTGGGTGCGGCCGAGCGCCTCGGCGCTGGACTGCGAGACGAAGACGTCACGGCATCCGGGGTTGGTGTCGGAGTCGTACGTGACGACCTTGATGTCGTTCTTCATGGCCTGCTTGAGGGCGGTGCACAGGGCGCCGGGGTCCTGCGCCGAGACGGCCATGGCGTCGACCTGCTGCTGGGTCAGGGTGTTGACGTAGCTGACCTGTCCGCTGGTGTCGGTGGCGCTGTTGGGTCCGGTCTCCTTGTACGAAGAACCGAGCTCCTTGAGCGCCTTCTCGCCGCCCTTGTCGGCGACGGTGAAGTACGGGTTGTTGACCTGCTTGGGCAGGAAGGCAACGGTGAGGCCCTTCTTGGTCGCCGCGTCCGGATCGGCCTTGGCGTTCGATGCCTTGCCCGCGTCGTCGTTCTTGGAGGACTCCTTGGTGGTGCCTCCGCAGGCGGTGGCGGTCAGGGCGAGCGAGGTGACGGCGGCCAGGGTCACGCAGGCGCGGGTGAGGGCGGAGCGGCGGACGGATCGGCGGGGAGATCGGTGAGGAGAGAGCATCGTTGGTCCCTTTCGGACTGATCGACTTGTCGGCGGTACGAGGGGTCAGCGGGCGGGTGCGGCGGCGCGGCGGCCCGCTCTGGCGACGGCGATCTGCCGGGCCACGCGCGGACCGAGCACGGACACCACGAGCAGCACGCCGGTGACGACGATCTGCGACTGAGCGGAGACGTTGAGCAGGCTCATCGCGTTCTGCAGGCCGCCGAGCAGGAAGACTCCGGCGATCGCGCCGCCGAGGGTCCCCTTGCCGCCGTCGAAGTCGATGCCGCCGAGCAGTACGGCGGCGACGACGGACAGTTCGAGGCCGGTGGCGTTGTCGTAGCGGGCGCTCGCGTAGTGCAGGGCCCAGAAGATGCCCGTGAGCGAGGCCATGAGTCCTGTGGCGACGAACAGCCACAGCTTGTGCCGCTTGACGCGGACACCGGCGAACCGCGCCGCCTCCTCGTTGGCCCCGATCGCGAAGAGCGAGCGCCCGAAGGGTGTGGCGTGCAGGACGACGACGGCGATCGCGAGCAGCGCCAGGAAGGGCAGGAAGGCGTACGGCAGGAAGGTGTCGCCGACCTGCCCGGCCGCGAAGTCCAGGTACTGCGAGGGGAAGTCGGTGACGGCGTCCGAGCCGAGGACGATCTGCGCGATACCCCGGTAGGCGGCCATCGTGCCGATGGTCACGGCGAGCGACGGCAGCCCCAGGCGGGTCACCAGGAGGCCGTTGATCAGGCCGCAGACGACTCCGAGGAGAAGCACGAGCGGGATGATCGTCTCGATGGCCATACCGGCGTTCCACAGGGCGCCCATCACGGCGCCGGAGAGCCCCGCCGTCGAGGCGACCGACAGATCGATCTCTCCGGAGACGACGAGGAGCGTCATCGGGAGGGCGATCAGGGCGATGGGCAGCGTGTTGCCGATGAGGAACGACAGGTTGAGGGCGTTCCCGAAACCGTCGACAAAGGAGAACGACATCAGGAGGAGCACGACAAGGAGAGCGCCGACAACGGTGTCCCAGCGGACGGCGCGCGTGAGCGTGAGCCGGTTCGTGAGCCGGTTGGAGTCAGCCATGGCGTGCGTTCCTCTTCTTCAGGGCCTTGGCGACGCGCAGGGCGACGATCCGGTCGACGGCGATGGCCAGGACGAGCAGGACGCCGTTGATGGCGAGCACCCACACGGAGCTGACGCCGAGCGCGGGAAGCACGCTGTTGATGGACGTGAGGAGCAGCGCGCCGAGTGCCGCGCCGTAGACGCTGCCCGAGCCGCCGGTGAAGACGACGCCGCCGACCACGACGGCGCTGACGACAGTGAGTTCGTAGCCGTTGCCGGTGGCGGAGTCGACGTTGCCGAAGCGGGCCAGGTAGAGGGCACCGGCGAGTCCGGCGAGCGCTCCGCACGCGGTGTAGGCGGCCAGGATGCGCTTGCGTACCGGAATTCCCGCGAGGCGCGCGGCCTCGGGGTTGGAGCCGAGCGCGTAGAGCTCGCGTCCGCCGCCGAAGTGCCGCAGGTAGTACGCGACCGCGACCAGGACGGCGAGCGCGATGAGCGCCAGGTACGGCACGGCCGAGATCCCGCCGGAACCGAAGTCGACGAAGCCGTCCGGCAGGTCTGACGCGGTGATCTGCCGGGAGCCGACCCAGATCGAGTCGATGCCCCGGATGGTGTAGAGGGTGCCGAGCGTCACGACGAGGGCGGGCACCTGGCCGAGGCTGACGAGCGCCCCGTTGAGCAGTCCGCAGCCGACGCCCAGCGTGACCGCGAGAAGAATCGCGATGGTCGAGTTGCCTCCGCCCTGGAGGTAGTTCCCTGCGGCGAAGGCGCTGATCCCGAGCGTCGAGCCGACCGACAGGTCGACGTTGCGGGTGATGACGACCAGGGCCTGTCCCGTCGCGACAAGGACGAGGATGGTCGCGTTGAGGAGCAGGTCCTTGATGCCCTGCTCGGACAGGAACTCGCTGTTGCCCGCCTGGGTGATGCCGATCATCACCAGGAAGACAAGCAGGATGGCCAGTTCGCGCATCTTGAAGACGCGGTCGACCAGGCGCGTGCCCGCTGCCTTCTCGGGGTCGACGGCGGGTGCCGGGCTCTGCGTGGTCACGCTCATGCCGTCCTCCCTGTGGCGGCCGCCATCACGGACTCCTCGGTCGCCCGCGCGCGCGGGATCTCGGCGGTGAGCCGTCCTTCGTGCATGACGAGGACCCGGTCGGCCATGCCGAGGATCTCGGGCAGGTCGGAGGAGATCATCAGGACCGCGACCCCCTCGGCGGCGAGTTCGGAGAGCAAGCGGTGCACTTCGGCCTTGGTGCCGACGTCGATGCCACGGGTGGGTTCGTCCACGATCAGGACCTGGGGCTTGGTGGCCAGCCACTTGGCGAGGACGACCTTCTGCTGGTTGCCGCCGGACAGAGTGCCGACGGCGTCGGCGATGCGCGCGTACTTCACCTGAAGTCGCACCGCCCAGTCGAGCGAGCGGCTGCGTTCGGCGCCGCGGTCCATGAGGCCCGCCCGCACCGTCGTACGCAGTCCGGTGAGCCCGATGTTGCGCTCGATGGACATGTCCATCACCAGGCCCTGCGCGCGGCGGTCCTCGGGGACGAGCGCGAGTCCGGCGGCCATGGCGGTACTGGGGGCGCCGTTGGTCAGCGCCTTCCCCTGCACCTCGACCGATCCGGCATCCCACCGGTCGACGCCGAACACGGCCCGCGCGACCTCACTGCGACCGGCTCCGACGAGCCCCGCGAGCCCGACGATCTCGCCGCGCCGCACGTCGAACGAGACGTCGGTGAAGACTCCTTCGCGGGTCAGCCGCCGGACGCTGAGCGCGACTTCGCCCACCTGCGTGTCCTGCTTCGGGTAGAGCTCGTCGAGGTCGCGGCCCACCATGCGGCGTACGAGATCGTCCTCGGCCAGGCCTTCGAGCGGCTCGCTCGCGATCAGGCCGCCGTCCCGCAGCGTGGTGACGCGCTGGCACAGCTCGAAGATCTCCTCCAGGCGGTGCGAGATGAACAGGACCGCGGCGCCCTGTTCGCGCAGGGTGCGGACGACTCCGAAGAGGCGGGCCACTTCGCTGCCGGTGAGGGCCGCGGTGGGCTCGTCCATGATCAGGACCCGGGCGTCGAAGGAGAGCGCCTTGGCGATCTCGACGATCTGCTGGTCGGCGATGGAGAGGCCGCGCGCGGGCTGATCGGGGTCAAGGTCCACGGCCAGGCGCTTGAAGAGCGCGTCGGCCGCCGCGTGCACGGCCTTGTGGTCGACACGGCCGAGCGTGCGGCGGGGCTGGCGCCCCATGAAGATGTTCTCCGCGACGGAGAGGTCGGGGAAGAGCGTCGGCTCCTGGTAGATGACGGCGACGCCCGCGTCCCTGGCGTCACCAGGGCCGTGGAAGACGACCGGGGACCCGTCGAGCGTCAGCTCTCCCGTGTCCGGCCTGTGGACCCCGGCGAGGGTCTTGATGAGGGTGGATTTCCCTGCGCCGTTCTCGCCCGCGAGGGCGTGCGCCTCACCGGCGTACAGCTCCAGGGAGACGTCGTGCAGGGCGCGCACGGCCCCGAAGGACTTGCTCAGGCCCTGCACGGCAAGGACGGGGGGCTCTCTCATAGGTAGCACCGATCGGTCACGAAGGGCGGGCATGCGGCTCTGGCATGGGGAATGAGGTGTCGGGCGTACGGCATCCGACGCGCCGGGGATCGGGTGTCGGGTGCCGGGCGTCATCGGGAGTCACTCGCCGGACACTTGGCGTGAAAGGTTTCAATCAATTTTCAGGGAAGCTAAACCCGCACCAACTCCGGCGTCAATGGTCGTGACTTGAAAATCCTGTCGGCACTCCATGTGCCAAGGGTGAAGCACCCAAGGCCCCTTGACAGGAGTCAGCAGGCTCCCTAGCTTCGCCTCTCGTGAAACGATTCATCGTCGAGTCGTTACGGAGTCGAGTTGTGATCAGCAGAAGACGACTGCTCAGCACCACCGCCACGGCCGCCCTGGGAACGGCCATGGCCGCCGGAGCCGTTTCCCCCGCGCAAGCCGCCCAAGCCGCGCCCTCAGCCGGGGGCCGCGCCCTACGCGTGACCAGACCGACCGTCGAGTACGTGAGAAACCCGCTCGGCCTCGATGTACCGCGCCCCAGGCTGAGTTGGCCCCTGACGGCCGACAAGGAAGGCCAGGCGCAGTCCGCCTACCAGGTGCGCGTTGCCACCTCCTCCGGCCGCCTCACCGAGCCCGACGTCTGGGACAGCGGCAAGGTCGCGTCCAGCGACTCCGTCCTGGTCCCGTACGCGGGCCCCGACCTCAAGTCCCGCACGCGCTACTACTGGTCGGTGCGGGTCTGGGACAGCGGGGGCAAGGTTTCCGCGTGGAGTGAGCCCTCCTGGTGGGAGACCGGTCTCTCCGCGGCGAAGGACTGGTCGGCGCAGTGGATCGGTGCCCCCGCCTCCCTCGTGGGCGCGCCCGCCCTGGACGACGCCTCGTGGATCTGGTTCCCCGAGGGCGACCCCGCGACCAGCGCGCCCGCGGCCACCCGTTGGTTCCGCGGCAGCGTCGATGTCCCCGAAGGGGTAACCCGCGCGCGGCTTGTCATGACCGCCGACGACGGCTACACCGCGTACGTGAACGGCACGCAGGTGGCGCACACCGAGGCGGACAGCGCCGCCGACAACTGGCGCCGCCCCGCGGTCGTCGACGTGACCGCCCGACTGCGCGCCGGCGCCGCGGTCATCGCCGTCTCCGCCACCAATGCCACGACCGGGCCCGCCGGTCTGCTCGGCCTCCTCGAGGTGACGACCGCCGACGGCGTACACACCCTCGCCACCGACGGCGCATGGAAGACCACCGACAAGGAGCCATCGGGCGACTGGCAATCGGCCGGGTACGACGACGGCTCCTGGTCGGCAGCGAAGGTCCTCGCCGCGTGGGGCTCGGGCCCCTGGGGCAAGGTCGCCCCCAACCACTGCCCCGCAGCCCAACTGCGCCACGAGTTCCGCCTGCGGCCGGGCAAGAAGGTCGCGCGGGCCCGGCTGTACTCCACGGCTCTCGGCCTCTACGACGCGTGGCTGAACGGCGAGCGTGTCGGCGACGACCGTCTGGCTCCCGGCTGGACCGACTACAACAAGCGGGTCCAGTACCAGACGTACGACGTGACCAAGCAGCTCAAGTCCGGCGCCAACGCGCTCGGCGTGACGCTCGCGGTCGGCTGGTACGCGGGGAACGTCGGCATGTTCGGTCCGCATCAGTACGGCGAGCGGCCCGCGTTCCTGGGCCAGTTGGAGGTCACGTACACCGACGGCTCGACCGAGCGTGTACTCTCCGGCACCGGCTGGCGCACCGCCACCGGTCCGGTGACCGCAGCCGACCTCCTGTCGGGCGAGGACTACGACGCCCGCCTGGAGACCGCCGGTTGGACACGCGCCGGGTTCGACGACTCGGACTGGATCGCGGCGGACGCCGTCGACAAGGTCAAGGCCGCTGTCGTGGCCCAGATCGACGGGCACGCGCGCGTGGAGAGCGAGATATCCGCCCGGAAGGTGAGCGAGCCGAAGCCCGGCGTGTTCGTCTTCGACCTCGGTCAGAACATGGTCGGCGCGGTACGTCTCAACGTCTCCGGGAAAGCCGGCACAAAGGTCCGGCTGCGCCACGCGGAGGTTCTCAACCCGGACGGCACGATCTACACCACCAACCTGCGGACCGCGGGCGCTACGGACACCTACACGCTCAAGGGTGGCGGCAAGGAGACGTTCGAGCCGCGGTTCACCTTCCACGGCTTCCGCTACGTGGAGGTGACGGGCTATCCGGGCAAGCCACCGCTCGACGCGGTGGTGGGCCGCGTGATCCACACGTCGGCGCCGTTCACCATGGATTTCAAGACGAACGTCCCCATGCTCAACCAACTGCACAGCAACATCACATGGGGCCAGCGCGGCAACTTCCTCTCCATCCCCACCGACACCCCCGCACGCGACGAGCGGCTCGGCTGGACCGGCGACATCAACGTCTTCGCGCCGACCGCCGCCTACACGATGGAGTCGGCGCGCTTCCTCACCAAGTGGCTCGACGACCTGCGCGACGGGCAGCCCGACGACGGCGCCTTCCCCGACGTGGCCCCGTTCATCGGCACGGTGGGCAAGGGCGTGGCCGGCTGGGGCGACGCCGGAGTGACCGTCCCCTGGGCGCTGTACCAGGCGTACGGGGACAAGCGCGTCCTGGAGCAGTCCTGGTCGTCGATGCTCAAGTGGCTCGACTATCTGGAGAAGCACAGCAGCGGATATCTGCGCCCCGCCGAGGGCTACGGGGACTGGCTCAACATCCAGGACGAGACTCCCAAGGACGTCATCGGCACGGCCTACTTCGCGCACAGCGCCGACCTGGTCGCGCGGACCGCCGAAGCGCTCGGCAAGGACCCCGCCCCGTACAAGAAGCTCTTCGGCAGTGTCCGGGACGCCTTCCGCGCGGCGTACGTGACCGGCGGCGGCCGGGTGAAGGGCGACACGCAGACCGCGTACGTCCTGGCCCTGTCCATGGACCTGCTCACGGACGCCGACCGCGCACCGGCGGCCGCCCGCCTGGTGGAGCTCATCAAGTCCAAGGAATGGCACCTGTCGACGGGCTTCCTGGGCACCCCGCGCCTGCTGCCCGTCCTCACCGCCACCGGCCACACCGACGTGGCCTATCGCCTCCTCGTGCAGAAGTCCTTCCCCAGCTGGGGCTACCAGATCGACAAGGGCGCCACGACGATGTGGGAGCGCTGGGACTCCATCAAGCCGGACGGCAGTTTCCAGGACGCCGGCATGAACTCCTTCAACCACTACGCGTACGGCTCGGTGGGTGAGTGGATGTACGCGAACATCGCGGGCATCGCTCCGGCCGATCCGGGTTTCCGCAAGATCCTCGTCCGCCCGCGCCCCGGCGGTGGCGTGACCGAGGCGACGAGCAGCTTCGACGCGCTCTACGGCCCGGTCACGACCCACTGGAAGACGGACTCCGACGGATTCCGTCTCACGCTCACCTTGCCCGCCAACACCACGGCGGAGGTGTGGATCCCCGCCGACAAGCGCTCTCAAGTGACGCACGAAGCGGCGGAGTTCCTGCGGATGGAGGACGGCTGCGCCGTCTTCGCCGCCGCCTCCGGCACCCACCGCTTCTCCAACTGACCGACCCCGACCGCTCTTTCGGAAGGCTGCGCGATGACCGCCGGAACCAGCAAGGACGCCGTGAAAGCGGCACTCACCACCCAGGCCCTGGAGACCCCGTCCTGGGCGTACGGCAACTCCGGTACGCGCTTCAAGGTCTTCGCGCAGCCAGGTGTCCCCCGCACGACCCGGGAGAAGATCGACGACGCCGCCCGGGTGCACGCCCACACGGGCGTGGCGCCCAAGGTCGCCCTGCACATCCCCTGGGACAAGGTCGACGACTACGCGGCCCTCGCGGCCTACGCCACCGAGCGCGGCGTGCAGCTCGGGGCGATCAACACCAATGTCTTCCAGGACGACGACTACAAACTCGGCTCGGTCACCAACCCCGACCCGACGATCCGGCGCAAGGCACTCGACCATCTGCTCGAGTGCGTGGACATCATGGACGCGACGGGTTCACGCGACCTGAAGCTCTGGTTCTCCGACGGCATCAACTACCCCGGCCAGGACGACATCCGCAGCCGCCAGGACCGCCTCTCCGAAGCCCTGCGGGCCACCTACGACCGCCTCGGCGACGACCAGCGCATGCTCATCGAGTACAAGCTCTTCGAGCCGGCCTTCTACGCGACGGACATCCCGGACTGGGGCACGGCGTACGCGCACTGCCTCAAGCTCGGGCCCAAGGCACAGGTCGTCGTCGACACCGGCCACCACGCCCCCGGCACCAACATCGAGTTCATCGTAGCCACACTGCTGCGCGAGGGGCGTCTCGGCGCCTTCGACTTCAACTCGCGCTTCTACGCGGACGACGACCTGATGGCGGGCGCCGCCGACCCCTTCCAGCTCTTCCGGATCATGTACGAGGTCATCCGCGGCGGCGGCCTGAACTCCGACATCGCGTTCATGCTCGACCAGTGCCACAACATCGAGGCGAAGATCCCCGCGATCATCCGCTCGGTGATGAACGTGCAGGAGGCCACGGCGAAGGCGCTCCTCGTCGACGCCGACGCGCTGGCCGAGGCCCAGCGGACCGGCGACGTCCTTGCCGCCAACGCGGCCCTGATGGACGCCTTCAACACGGACGTCCGTCCCCTACTGGCAGAAGTCAGGGAGGACTCGGGGCTCGACCCGGATCCCATGAGGGCCTATCGGGAGTCAGGCTGGCAGGAGCGAATCGTCAAGGACCGCGTGGGCGGCGAGCAGGCCGGATGGGGGGCATGAGCGACATGACACAGCACGCACGGATCAAGGAACTCCTGGAGCGCGCGCACCGCTTGGGCGCCGACCCGCGCAACACGAATTACGCGGGCGGCAACGCCTCGGCGAAGGGCACAGCCCCCGACCCGGTCACCGGCGCGGACACGCAACTGATGTGGGTCAAGGGCTCGGGCGGCGACCTGGGCACCCTCACCGAGGAGGGCCTCGCGGTCCTTCGCCTGGACCGCCTCCACGCGCTCAAGGGGGTGTACGGGGGCGCGGACCGCGAGGACGAGATGGTCGCCGCCTTCGACTACTGCCTGCACGGCAAGGGTGGCGCGGCCCCTTCCATCGACACGGCGATGCACGCCCTGGTGGACGCGCCGCACGTGGACCACCTCCACCCCGACTCAGGCATCGCCCTGGCGTGTGCCGCGGACGGCGAGAAGCTGACGGCCGAGTGCTTCGGCTCCACGGTGACCTGGGTCCCCTGGCGCCGCCCCGGCTTCCAACTGGGCCTGGACATCGCCGCGGTGAAGGCGGCGAACCCCGACGCCATCGGCTGCGTCCTGGGCGGTCACGGCATCACGGCCTGGGGCGCCACTGCGGACGAGTGCGAGCGCAACTCCCTGCACATCATCCGCACGGCGGAGGCGTTCCTCGCCGACCGAGGCAAGCCCGCCCCCTTCGGCGAAGCCCTGCCCGAGTACGCCCCTCTCCCCACCGCCGCACGTCACCGACGCGCGGCCGAACTGGCCCCGCACATCCGTTCACTGGCCTCGCAGGACCGCCCCCAGATCGGCCACTTCACCGACACGGACCCCGTCCTGGACTTCCTGGCCTCCACCGAACACCCGCGCTTGGCGGCCCTTGGCACCTCCTGCCCGGACCACTTCCTGCGCACGAAGATCAGGCCGCTGGTCCTGGACCTCCCGCCCAGCGCCCCACTCCCGGAGGCCATCACCCGCCTCAAGGAGCTCCACACCGCGTACCGAGAGGAGTACGCGGCCTACTACACCCGCCACGCCGACCCGACCTCCCCCGCGATGCGCGGCGCCGACCCGGCGATCGTCCTCGTTCCGGGCGTGGGGATGTTCTCCTTCGGCAAGGACAAGCAGACAGCGCGTGTGGCGGGCGAGTTCTATGTGAATGCCATCAACGTCATGCACGGCGCCGAGGCCGTCTCCACGTACGCCCCGATCGACGAGTCGGAGAAGTTCCGCATCGAGTACTGGCCGCTGGAAGAGGCAAAGCTTCAGCGTCTGCCGAAGCCCAAGCCGCTGGCCACCCGAGTGGCCCTGGTGACCGGCGCGGGCAGCGGCATCGGCAAGGCGATCGCGCACCGCCTGGTGGCGGAGGGCGCCTGCGTCGCGGTGGCGGACCTCAACGCGGAGAACGCCGCAGCCGTGGCAGACGAGTTGGGCGGCCCGGACAAGGCGATCGCCATCCCCATGGACGTCACGTCCGAGGACCAGATCACAGCCGCCTTCACCGCCACAGCCCTGGCGTTCGGCGGAGTGGACCTGGTGGTGAACAACGCGGGCATCTCCATCTCCAAGCCCCTCCTGGACACCACGGCCCGCGACTGGGACCTGCAGCACGACATCATGGCCCGCGGCTCCTTCCTCGTCTCCCGCGAGGCGGCCCGCGTCATGCGGGACCAGGCCCTCGGCGGCGACATCATCTACATCACGTCCAAGAACGCGGTGTTCGCGGGCCCGAACAACATCGCGTACTCCGCCACCAAGGCGGACCAGGCTCACCAGGTCCGCCTCCTGGCCGCCGAGCTGGGCGAGTTCGGCATACGCGTGAACGGCATCAACCCGGACGGCGTGGTCCGCGGCTCGGGCATCTTCGCGGGCGGCTGGGGCGCACAGCGCGCGGCGACGTACGGGATCGAGGAGGAGAACCTGGGTGCGTTCTACGCCCAACGGACCATCCTCAAGCGCGAGGTGCTGCCCGAGCACGTGGCCAACGCGGTCTTCGCCCTGACGGCAGGCGACCTGACCCACACGACAGGCCTGCACATACCCGTGGACGCGGGCGTCGCGGCAGCGTTCCTCAGGTAACCGCAGCCCCCTCCGGTCGGTGCGGCGCACCCGACCGGAGGGACGCACCTGAGGCAGCCTCCAGGCCCCACCTACCCGCAGCCGCGCATCCGGCCGGAGGGGACGTGCCGGTATGTCTGCCCGGAGCACGGCACACAGCACTCCTCAGCCGAAGCAGCCGGCGCCCAGTAGCGGATAGCGAGGACGGACATACCGGCGCGGCCCCGCCCCGAAGAACACCACGCGACCACGACCAACGACCGTCGGACCGCCCATCACCGACCACCGACCGTCGCCCGCACACCACCGGCCACCGGTCGAGGGCCGCCCACCACCGGCCACCCGCACTCGCCCTTCAACCCCTGCGAGCCACCATGCCCAACCTCACCCCCAACCCCGCCCCCGGCGCCCCCGCCAGCCACCGCTTCGCCGCGATCGACCTGGGCGCCTCCAGCGGACGCGTCATGGTGGCCCGGGCAGGACCCGACACCCTCGACCTCCAAGAGGCACACCGCTTCCCCAACCGCCCGGTCCGCGCCGCCGGCACCCTGCACTGGGACGTCCTCTCCCTCTACGCCGGGATCCTCGACGGCCTCCGCGCCGCAGGCTCCGCCGCCCCCCTCACCTCCATCGGCATAGACAGCTGGGCAGTCGACTACGGCCTACTGGACGCCGACGGCGCACTCCTCGGCAACCCGGTGCACTACCGGGACTCCCGCACCGAGGGCATCGCAGCCACAGCGTGGAAGACCGTCCCGGCCACCGAGCTCTACGCCGCGACCGGCATCCAGCACGCCCCCCTCAACACCCTCTACCAACTCATGGCCGCCCAGGGATCAGCTCAACTGGCCGCCGCACAGCATCTGTTGCTCATCCCGGATCTGCTGACGTACTGGCTGACGGGCGAACTCGGCACCGAGCTGACTAACGCCTCCACCACGCAGCTGATGGACCCCGGCACAGGGGACTGGTCCCAGGAGGTGGCGGCGCGCCTCGGCATCGACCTCGGATTGTTCCCTCCCCTGCGGCACCCGGGCGCCCCCGCGGGCCACTTGCTTCCGCAGGTCCTGGAAGACACCGGCCTGAACACGCCCACCCCCGTCACAACGGTCGCCTCCCACGACACCGCGTCAGCGGTAGCCGCCGTCCCCGCCACCACGGAGAACTTCGCCTACATCTGCACCGGCACATGGTCGCTCGCAGGCCTGGAGCTGACGGCGCCCATCCGCACGGAGGAGAGCCGCGAAGCCAACTTCACCAACGAGCTCGGCATCGACGGCACGGTCCGCTATCTGCGCAACATCATGGGCCTGTGGCTCCTCCAGGAGTGCCTGCGCACCTGGGCCACCGGAACGGGCACCGGCCCCGGAACGCGCGCCGGCGCCCCCGACCTGGAAGCACTCCTCCGCGAGGCCGCCACCGCCCCCGCCCTCCGCTCGCTCGTCGACGCGGCCGACCCCGCCTTCCTCTCCCCCGGAGACATGCCGCGCCGCATCGCCGAGGCCTGCCGGGCCACGGGCCAACCCGTCCCCGACACCCCCGCCGAGACGACGCGCTGCATCCTCGACTCCCTGGCGCTGGCCCACCGCCGGGCCGTCAAGGACGCCCAACGCCTCGCGGACCGGGCCGTGGACGTCGTCCACATAGTCGGCGGCGGGGCCCGCAACGCTCTCCTGTGCCAACTGACCGCGGACGCCTGTGGGCTGCCCGTCATCGCGGGCCCGGCAGAGGCCGCCGCCCTCGGCAACGTACTCGTGCAGGCGCGAGCGCAGGGCCTCATGCGCGACCGCCATGAAATGCGTGCCCTGCTGGCCCGCACCCAGCAGCTGACTCGGTACGAGCCGACCGGCGACCCGGCGCGCCGGGCGGCATGGGACGAGGCCGCGCGACGCGTCCCCGCATCATGACTCCCGCAAAGCGCCCGTAGCGCATACGCTGCATCCATCCGATGATCGACGAGGAGGAACCCGCGATGCGTGTCGCTCTGTTCCTGACCTGTGTCAACGACACGCTCTATCCCGACACAGGCCGCGCGGTGGTGAAACTGCTGACCAGACTGGGAGTTGACGTCGAATTCCCGATGGCGCAGACCTGCTGCGGGCAGGCGCACTACAACACGGGTTACCGCCATCAGGCAGAGCCGCTCGCGCGTCATTTCTCCGATGTTTTCGGTTCGGACGAGTACGACGCGATCGTGACGCCCTCCGGCTCGTGCGGCGCGATGGTCCGCGAGCTGTACCCCCGCATGGGAGAACGGGCCCGCTCCGAGGGCCGCGGGAACGGCCTTGCGGCCACGCTGGCCCCCGTCGTCCCCAAGACGTACGAACTCACCGAGTTCCTGGTGGACATCCTCGGTGTGACGGACGTCGGGGCGTACTACCCGCACACGGTGACGTACCACCCGACCTGCCACGGACTGCGCAGTCTCGGCCTGGGCGAGCGTCCCACGCGGCTGCTCCAGGCGGTCAAGGGACTTGAACTGGTCGAGCTTCCGGGCGCGGACGAGTGCTGCGGTTTCGGCGGCACCTTCGCGATGAAGAACTCCGATGTCTCGTCGGCGATGGGCACGGACAAGGTGCGCAACGCCGAGTCGACGGGCGCCGACATCCTGTGCGCGGCGGACAACTCCTGCCTGATGCACATCGGGGGCACGATGACCCGCCTCAGGAGCGGCGTACGCCCGGTCCACATCGCGGAGATCCTGGCGAGCACGGAAGAGGAGTCCCTGTCATGAGCGGCATGAGCAGCACGTTCGTAGGCATGCCCGCCTTCCCGACGGCGGCCCGCGAGGCCGTGGGCAACAAAACCCTGCGCGCCAACCTGCGGCACGCCACGCACACCATCCGCGACAAACGGGCCCGTGCCGTCGCCGAGCTCGACGACTGGGCGCAGCTCCGCGAGGCGGGCAAGCGGATCAAGGACGAGACCCTGCGCCATCTCGACCGCCATCTGATCCGGCTGGAGGAGTCGGTCACCGCGGCGGGCGGCACCGTGCACTGGGCGGCGGACGCCGACGAGGCGAACCGCATCGTGACCGCGCTGGTCAAGGACACCGGCCAGACCGAGGTGGTCAAGGTCAAGTCGATGGCCACCCAGGAGATCGGGCTCAACGAAGCCCTTGAGGCCGAGGGCATCCACGCGTACGAGACCGACCTCGCCGAGCTCATCGTGCAGCTCGGCAAGGATCGCCCGTCCCACATCCTCGTCCCCGCCATCCATCGCAACCGCGGCGAGATCCGCGAGATCTTCGCGCGCGAGATGAGCGAGTGGGGCCGCCCCGCCCCGGACGGACTCACCGACACCCCGGCCGAACTCGCCGAGGCCGCCCGTCTTCACCTCCGGGAGAAGTTCCTGCGTGCCAAGGTCGGCGTCTCGGGAGCGAACTTCATGGTCGCCGAGACGGGCACGCTGGTGGTCGTCGAGTCGGAGGGCAACGGCCGTATGTGCCTCACTCTCCCCGAGACGCTCATCTCGGTCGTCGGCATCGAGAAGATCGTGCCGACCTGGCGGGACCTGGAGGTCTTCCTCCAGACGCTCCCGCGCTCCTCGACGGCCGAGCGCATGAACCCGTACACGTCGATGTGGACCGGCACGACCCAGGAGGACGGCCCGAGCACCTTCCACCTGGTGCTCCTCGACAACGGCCGCACCGACACGCTCGCCGACGAGGTGGGCCGCCAGGCACTGCGCTGCATCCGCTGCTCGGCCTGTCTCAACGTCTGCCCCGTGTACGAACGAGCGGGAGGCCACGCGTACGGCTCGGTCTACCCCGGCCCCATCGGAGCGATCCTCAGCCCCCAGCTCCGCGGCACCCAGAGCGAGATCGACGCCTCGCTGCCCTATGCGTCATCCCTCTGCGGCGCCTGCTATGAGGTGTGTCCGGTGGCCATCGACATCCCCGAAGTCCTCGTCCATCTGCGGGAGCGGGTGGTCCAGGGCGGCGAAGTGGTACGGGACGGCACGAAGGTGACGCTGCGGCCGGCGAAGGGGCACGCCTCCGAGCGGGCCGCGATGCGTGCGGCAGGCTGGGCGTTCGGCCGTCCGGGGGCGCTGCGGGCCGGGCAGCGCCTTGCGTCCGGAACCCGGCGCTTCCATCCGCGCACGCTTCCGGGACCCGGCAGGGCGTGGAGCGCGACGCGGGATCTGCCGAAGGTGCCGGCGGAGCCGTTCCGTGACTGGTGGCGGCGTACGGATGGCGGCCGGGCGGAGAAGGGCGGCACGAAGTGAGCAGCAGGGACCAGATCCTGGGCCGCGTCCGACGGGCACTGGCGGACATCCCGGACGACAAGGAGACGTACGACTACGACCGGTCCTTCCCCCGCGACTATCTGCGCGAGCACGGCGACCGCACCACCGGGCAGACCGTCGAGCTGCTCGCGGAGAATCTCGCCGACTATCGCGCGCGCGTGCACCGCTGCACGGACGAGGAGCTGCCCGCGCTGCTCATGCGCCTGCTCTCGGCACGCGGCGCGCGGACGGTGCTCGTGCCGCCCGGCCTGCCGCCGCACTGGCTCGAGGCCGCCGACGCGACCCTCGTCGCCGACCGCGCCACGAGCACCCCGGGTGATCTCGACGAAGTCAGCAGCGTCGTCACCGGCTGCGCGGTGGCCGTGGCCGAGACCGGCACGATCGTCCTGGACGGCGGCCCCGACCAGGGGCGTCGGCGCATCACGCTCGTCCCCGATCACCACATCTGTGTCGTACGGGTACCGGACCAGGTCGTCTCCTCCGTCCCGCAGGCACTCGAACGGCTCGATCCCGTCCGCCCGCTGACCTGGATCTCCGGACCGTCCGCCACCAGCGACATCGAACTGGACCGGGTGGAGGGCGTGCACGGCCCGCGCACCCTGGAGGTGGTGCTGGTGAGCGGAGTCTGAAGGCCGCGGTTAGCGTGAGTGCATGATCCGGTTCGAGCAGGTGAGCAAGCGCTACCCGGACGGCACGATGGCCGTGGACGAGCTGTCCTTCGAGGTCGCCCAGGGTGAACTGGTCACGCTCGTCGGACCGTCCGGGTGCGGCAAGACGACCACGATGATGATGGTGAACCGCCTCATCGAGCCGACCGCGGGCCGCATCTTCGTGAACGGCGAGAACATCGCGGACGTCGACCCGGTCCGCCTTCGCCGCCGTATCGGCTATGTCATCCAGCAGGTGGGGCTCTTCCCGCACCGGACGGTCCTCGACAACACGGCGACCGTCCCCGCCCTTGTGGGCTGGAAGAAGGCGAAGGCGCGGGCGCGGGCGGCCGAGCTGCTCGACCTGGTGGGCCTCGACCCGAAGACGTACGGCCCCCGCTACCCCGAGCAGTTGTCCGGCGGCCAGCGCCAGCGCGTCGGCGTGGCGCGCGCCCTGGCGGCCGATCCGCCCGTACTCCTCATGGACGAGCCGTTCGGGGCGGTCGACCCGGTGGTGCGCGAGCAGTTGCAGGACGAGTTCCTGCGGATGCAGGCGGCGGTCCGCAAGACGGTTCTCCTGGTCACGCACGACATCGAGGAAGCCGTCAGGCTCGGTGACCGCATCGCGGTGTACGGGCAGGGGCGCATCGAGCAGTTCGACACGCCAGGGGCGGTGCTCGGCACTCCGGCGACGCCGTACGTCGCCGAGTTCGTGGGCGCCGACCGGGGTCTCAAGCGCCTCTCGGTCACCGAGATCCAGGCGGACGATCTGGAGCAGCCGTCGGTGGTGCGCCTGGACGAGTCCGCCGCGCACGCGGCGGCCCGTCTTCGCGAGCAGGACGCACGCTGGGGTGTCGTCCTGGACACGGACGGGGATCTGCACGGCTGGGTCGGCATCGACGAGGTGTCCCTGGCCGGTGCGGGCGGCAGGGTGGGCGATCTGGCCCATCGTATGAAGGCGTGGGTCCCGGTCGGCGCCCCGCTCAAGCAGGCTTTCGGTGTGATGCTCCAGCACGACGCGGGCTGGGTCGCGGTCCTCGACGGGGCACGCTTCCTCGGCGTGTTGACCCCGGCGAAGCTGCACGAGGCACTGCGCCGCTCGGTGGACGCCGACGCGCAGGGCGTGGCCCGGGATCAGGTGGATTTCGACTCGGTGGCAGACGCCTGAACCCGCACGGCCGGCGTCTCGGGCGTCACAGCAGCCGCTTCTCCTCCAGGTAGGTGCGCGCGACGTCCTGCGGCAGTCGCCGCCAGCTGTCCACCTGTTCGTTCATGGACGCCAGGTCCGCCGTCGTCAGTACGGAGTTGAGGCGGCCGAGTGCCTTCGCGACGCCTTCGCTGCCCGCGCGGGAGCGGTTGACGACCGGGACGATGTAGTCGGCGTTCTGGAGCTTCTTGTCGTCCTTCAGGAGCACCAGGCCGAAGTCGTCGAGCGTGGCGTCCGTCGACGTGGTCAGGACCATCTGGTCCTGACCGCTCTGTACGGCCTTCTTGGCCTGGGTCGTACCCACGCCCTTGGGGTCGACGGAGGTGATGTCGATGCCGTAGACCTTCTTCAGACCGGGTTCGCAGTACGGGCGTTGCACGCATTCGTCGCCCGCGGCGAGGCGTACCTTCAGGCCGGATTTTCCGAGGTCGCTCAGGGTCTTCAGGTGGTGCTGCTCCGCGTAGGACGCGGTGACGGCGAACGCGTTCTGGTCGACGGCCTTACCCGCGTCGAGGACGGTGAGGCCGCGCGGCATCGCGAGGCCGCGCAGAGCGCTCATGGTGGCGTCGAGGTCGGGCGATCCGACCGGCTCGGCGTCCGCGCCGTTCTTCTTGGCGTTCAGCCAGTCCGCGAACGTCGCCGCGTACTCGGGGACGACGTCGATCTGCCCGGACTCCAGAGCGGGTTCGTACAGCTCGCGGTTGGCCACGGAGAGGATCTCCGCACCATATCCGGCCTTCGTCAGGAGCAGGGAGTACATCTGGGCGAGCAGATCGCTCTCGGTGAACCCCGCCGAGCCGATGACCAGGTGATGGCTGTCGCCGGGCGGCGCGGTGACCTCGCCCTGGGTCTCCAGGGACGGTCCCGATGAGCAGCCTGCCAGCGACAGGGCGACCCCGGCCGCGACCGCCGCACTCCGTCTCGCGAGGCGCCTCATCCGGTCCGCCCTCTCCCCCGCGCCCATCCGGGGGCGAGCCGTTCGCCGATCTCGAAGAGCCCCTCGACGATCAGCGCGAACACGGCGACAAGGACGGCGCCCGCCACCACCTGCGGGGTGCTCGCGAGGTTGAACCCGGCCGTGATGATCCGGCCGAGTCCCCCGCCGCCCGCGAGCGCCGCGATCGTGGCGGTGGCCACGAGCTGTACGGCGGCGATCCGTACCCCGCTGAGGACCAGCGGCATCGCGAGCGGCAGTTCGACCCGCCAGAGCATCTGCCGACCCGTCATTCCCATGCCGCGCGCGGCTTGTACGACGCTGCGGTCCACCCCCCGCATCCCGACGTACGCGTTGGTGAGCAGCGGTGGCACGGCGAACAGGACGAGCGCGACGACGGTGGGGCCCTCGCCCCAGTTCCCGATCGGCGTGAGGAGCAGCAGGACGAGGACCGCGAAGGTCGGGACCGCGCGGCCGACGTTGGAGATGTTGACCGCCAGGGCGCCGCCCTTGCCGAGATGGCCGAGGACGAGTGCGACCGGAAGCGCGATCAGACAGCTCAGCAGCAGGCAGACAACTGTGAGGACGAGGTGCTGGCTGAGCCGGTGCCAGATGCCGTCGTCGCCCGCCCAGTGCGCCGAGTCGGTGAGCCACTGCCAGGCATCGCTGATGGTGTTCATGAGCGGACCGCCCTCGTCCACGGAGTGAGGATCCGCTGCACGCCGAGGAGCAGCAGATCGGCCAGTACGGCGATGACGACACACAGCACGGAAGCGGTCAGGACCTGCGCCTTGAAGTAGGTGTTCATGCCCGCGTAGATGAGGTTGCCGAGCCCGCCGAAGCCGACGATCGCACCGACCGTGACGAGGGAGACCGCGGAGACGGTGGCGATGCGCAGGCCCGCCATCGCGGCGGGAAGGGCGAGCGGCAGTTCGACGGTGAGCAGGAGCCGGATCGGCCCGTAGCCCATGCCGCGGGCTGCCTGCCGGGTGTCCTCGGGGACGGCGCGCAGGCCGGCCAGGATGTTGCGGACGAGCAGCGTCAGTGAGTACAGGACGAGTCCCGCGACGACGAGGGACGCGGAGAGTCCGTACACGGGAAGCAGCAGCGAGAACATCGCGAGCGAGGGGATCGTGTAGAGGACCGTGGTCAGCGCGAGGACGGGACCGGCCGCCAGGGCCCAGCGGCGTGCGACGACGGCCAGCGGGACGGCGATGACGAGCGCGATGAGGACGGAGACCGCGGTCAGCTCCAGATGCTGGAGGACCGCGTCGACGATGATCTGGCGGCGGGTGCTCAGATACTCACCGCAGATCCACTCGTTGCGCGCGAGGCAGTCGTCCGGGGGCGCGGTCACTCGTTCATTCCAGCGGGCGGGGCGGGGGACGGCGCGTTCTGGTCCCCCGTACGGGCGTCGGGGCGATGCGCCCGTACGAGCGCCGGGCAGTCCCCCGCCCCCGTCCCGCCCCCTTACCTATTCGCGCGTCCGCAGTCCCCTGCGCAGGCGGTCGAGGGTCTGGGAGAGCAACCGCGACACATGCACCTGCGAAAGGCCGAGGGCCGTGCCGATCTCGGCCTGTGTCATCTCCTGGCCGAAGCGCATCTCGATGATGCGGCGCTCGCGCTCGTCGAGCTCCGCCAGGAGCGGAGCCAGGGCGTGCAGGTGCTCGAAGACCTCCATGGCGGGGTCCGGGGCGCCCATGGCCTCGGCGAGCGAGCGGCCGCCTTTGTACGTGTCGCCGGCCTCGCCCGGGTCCTGCGGGGCGTCCAGGGAGCCTGCCGCGTAGCCGTTGGCGGCCACGACCGCCTCCAGGACCTGCTCCTCGGCCACCGCCAAGTCGGCCGACAGCTCCTTGACCGTAGGTTCACGACCGAGCACGGAAGCAAGCCGCTCCTGGGACTTGACCAGTTCGCCCCGGAGCTCCTGCAGCCTGCGCGGGACGTGCACGGCCCAGCTGGTGTCACGGAAGTGGCGTTTGATCTCGCCGAGGATGCAGGGCACGGCGAACGAGACGAACTCGCACCCTCGGCTCACGTCGAACCGGTCGATCGCCTTGATGAGGCCGATGATCCCGACCTGGACGAGATCCTCCAGCTGCCCGTTGCCGCGATTGCGGTAGCGGCCCGCGACGTAGTGCACCAGGGCGAGGTTCATCTCGATCAGGGTGTCGCGCGTGTACGTGTGGTCGGGCGAGCCGCTCTCCAGCGTCCGGAGCCGTTCGAAGAAGAGCTTCGACAGTTCCCGCGCGTCCGCAGGCGCGACCTGGTCGGCTTCCTCGATCCAGGGCAGCCCGACGGCCTCACCCCGCGACCGCTCCTGATCGCCCTTCATGCTCTCGACTGGCATGCCTCACTCCGCCACGACAGCGAAGGGAATCCCTTCGCGATCCGCCAGCACGGCCTCCCGCAGGGCATGGGACCCCCGCGGTGGTGAGATGACACGTCCGCCCCAGACCGCGGCCGCGTCGGCGGCCTCGTCGACATCGGCCACGCGGAAGCATGTGTGCCAGTGGCGGCGCCCCTCGAAGCCCGGCACCGCTCCCTCCTTGAGCGCGGCGACCTGGCGCGGTCCGTCACGCACCAGGATGTCCCCGCCGGAGTACTCCACCTGGCAGCTGTCGCCGAGCTCGTCCGCCCAGCCGAGCACACCACCGTAGAAGAGGGCCGCCGCGAAGACGTCCCCCGTGTGCAGTTCGAGCCGGGCCACCGGACCCTCCGCCGGCGTCCAGCGGCGGTCGGGGGCCCGGTGCCGCAGACCGAACACCACGTCGTGGGGCCCCGCCGCCACGGCGGCTCGTCCGGCCGCTGTGGTCAGCGGCCCGACCGCCACGGTGGCGCCCCGGTCGCGGAGCCGTCCCACCGCGTGGTCCAGGTCGTCGACGGCGAAATGCGGCATCCAGCCCGCGTGGACGCCCAGGTCGCAGGAGGCCTCACTGATGGTCCCCACCGGCACTCCGGCCTTCAGGGCCAGGGAGCGTGCGGTGCCCGCCGAGCCGAGCAGCGGCACATGACACCAGCCCAGGACCCGCTCGTAGAACTCCTTGGCGGCCTTGGTGTCACGCGAGGCCAGACTCAGCCAGCACGGCGCACCCCCCGCCTTCCGCAGGGCGCGCGGCCCGCGGCTTCCCGCGAGCACTCCGATGTCCCTTGTCAC
Organism: Streptomyces sp. NPDC056486; assembly: GCF_042795295.1. NCBI lineage: Bacteria > Bacillati > Actinomycetota > Actinomycetes > Kitasatosporales > Streptomycetaceae > Streptomyces > Streptomyces sp. NPDC056486. The sequence goes on along the minus strand of NZ_JBHTSF010000019.1, from coordinate 19,480 downwards.
AGCGCCTTCTCCTCACCCGAGTTTCTGCGGTCCTGCCTGTGGTTCCGCAGATCACGGGTTCGGATACGGGACCTTCTTCACTGATCCCGGGGACCAAGGCCATCTCCCCGCCGGACCGAAAGTCACGCACGCCGCATGGAATAAATCACCTATAACTACACATAAGGAAAAAATAAGAGCAGAATGGATGTGCGCGACATCCCGCCGCGCGATGTGATCAGGCCTGCACGAACCAGAGGAGACGAGTCTCATGGCCGACGTCTCACACAGGGGAGACATAGCCGCTCACCCTGACGTATCCGAGATGCGGGATCGGTACGCCCGCGTACTCGGTGGACGCGATGTGGCACTCGTGGACGGGCCCGTGTTTCTCACGGGTCTCTTCTGTGCCATCTCCCCCTGGGTGGTCCACTTCACCACCAGCCAGCCCGTCCTCGCGACGCACAACCTCATCATGGGCATCGCGATCGGCCTGCTGGGTCTTGGATTCACCGTCGCACCGGCCAGGATGTACGGCCTGAGCTGGGCCATGTGCGCCATGGGCGTATGGATGATCGTGTCGCCGTGGATCGTCGGCACGAGCCCCGACATGGGCGTCATCCTCACCAACGTCATCATCGGCGGCCTCACCCTCCTCCTTGGCCTCGTGTGCACGGGCGCGGCGGCGAAGGAGAGCCGAAAGGCCACCCCGAACTCCACCTGAAGAAGGGGCAAGGACGCCGCAGCGGCCCCCGGATCGGCGGAGAGCCGGGAGCCGCTGTCGGCACGCGCGGGCCCTGTCAGGCGGCGCGGCTCACGCTCCCCTGGTGGCCGCGGATGATGTCGGCATAGCGTCGGCCGCTGCCCTTGACGGTGCGGCGCTGCGTCTCGTAGTCGACGTGCACCAGGCCGAACCGCTTGTCGTAGCCGTAGGCCCACTCGAAGTTGTCGAGCAGCGACCACGCGTAGTACCCGGCAAGGGGCGCTCCCTTGCGGGCGGCGCTCGCACAGGCCGCGAGATGGCGGACCAGGTAGTCGGTGCGCTCCGGGTCGTCGATCGTTCCGTCGGGGCGTACGACGTCGGGGTAGGACGAGCCGTTCTCGGTGACGTACAGCTTGCGCGCCCCGTACTCGTTCGTGAGGCGCAGCAGGAGCGTCTCGATGCCGCTCGCGTCGATCTCCCAGTCCATGCCGGTGCGGGGCACTCCCTCGCGGCGCACTTGGTGGGCGTAGGGCGCGGGACCCGTGGGGTCGTCGGAGACGACGGCCGGGAAATAGTAGTTCAGCCCCAGCCAGTCGAGCGGCTGCGCGATGTTCGCCAAGTCGCCCGCACGCTCGGGAAGTTCGACGCCGTAGACCTCTTGCATGTCGGCGGGGAAGCCGCGGCCGTGGATCGGGTCGAGCCACCAGCGGTTGGTGTGGCCGTCCACCCGGCGGGCGGCGGCGACATCCTCGGGGCTCTCGCTCGCGGGCTCGACCGTGGAGAGGTTGTTGACGATGCCGATCTGCGCGCCGGGCGCCGCGGCGCGGATCGCCTGGGTGGCCAGGCCGTGCCCGAGCAGCAGGTGGTACGAGGCGCGCACGGCGGCGGTCAGGTCGGTCAGGCCCGGTGCCATCCGGCCTTCGAGGTGGCCGATCCAGGCCGAGCAGAGGGGTTCGTTGAGCGTGGTCCACTGGGTGACGCGGTCACCGAAGCGCTCGGCGGCGATGGACGCGTACGCGGCGAAGTGCTCGGCCGTCTCGCGCTCGGGCCAGCCGCCGCGGTCCTGGAGGACCTGCGGCAGGTCCCAGTGGTAGAGGGTCACCGACGGCGTGATGCCCGCGTCGAGCAGTCCGTCGATCAACTGGTCGTAGAAGTCGAGGCCCTTGGCGTTGGGCGGCCCGTCACCGCCGGGCACGACGCGCGGCCAGGCGAGGGACAACCGGTAGGCGTTGGTGCCCAGTTGCTTCATCAGCGCGATGTCCTCGCGCCAGCGGTTGTAGTGGTCGCAGGCCACGTCACCGTGATCGTCGTTGTCGATCTTTCCGGGGGTGTGCGAGAAGGTGTCCCAGATCGAAGGAGACCGGCCGTCCTGGGTGACGGCCCCCTCGATCTGGTACGCCGATGTGGCCGTGCCCCACGCGAAGTCGTGCGGGAGTGCGGCAAGGTCGATGAGCTCGGACACAGACGTCCTCTCAGACGGGTTTGTTGCCAGGCGATGAGACGGAAGGGAAGAGGTCACTTGACAGCTCCGGCGGTCAGGCCGGCGACCAGATAGCGCTGGAGAAGGAGGAAGCCCGCCACCACCGGGATGCTCACGACCAGCGACGCGGCCATGATCTGGTTCCAGTAGACGTCGTTCTGGGTGGAGTAGCCCTGCAGACCGATGGCGAGGGTGCGGGTGGCATCGTTCGTCATGACGGAGGCGAAGAGCACTTCTCCCCATGCGGTCATGAAGGCGTAGACGCCGACCGCGACGATGCCGGGGATCGCGGCCGGTACGACGACCCGGAAGAGCGCGCCGATCGGGCCGCAGCCGTCGACGAGCGCCGCCTCGTCCAGGTCGCGCGGCACCGAGTCGAAGTACCCGATCAGCATCCAGATCGAGAAGGGCAGCGAGAAGGTCAGATAGGTGAGGATGAGCCCGGCCCGCGAGCCGAACAGGGCGATCCCCGTGGCGTTGCCGATATTGACGTACATCAGGAACAGCGGCAGCAGGAACAGGATGCCGGGGAACATCTGGGTGGACAGGACCGTCACCGTGAAGACGCGCTTGCCGCGGAACTGGTAGCGGCTGACGGCGTAGGCCGCGAAGACCGCGATCACCACCGAGCAGACGGTGGCCGCGCCCGCCACGATCAGCGAGTTCATGAAGTACTTCGCCAGCGGAACGGTCTTCCAGATGTCGATGTACGGGCGGATCGTGAGCCCGCTCGGAATCCAGCGGAACTTGCCCGACACGTCCTCGAGGGGCTTGAGCGAGCTGGACACCATCACGAAGACCGGGAGCAGCACGAAGCCCGTGAGCAGCGTCAGGAAGATCCGTCGCGACCAGAGGAAGGACCGGGGAGCCGCCATCGGCGACCGGGGCTTCGCCGCCCCGCGGGGCCGCGTGGCCATGCGGACGCTAGACATGCACGGACTTCCTCTCGCGCGAGGTGATCCACAGATAGACGCCCGTCACCGCGAGCAGGAACAGGAGCAGCAGGACGGACATGGCGGAGCCTGTGCCGAAGTTCCAGGTGGCGAACGAGGACTGATAGATGTGGATCGAGATCAGGTCCGCGGCCTCGGGCGCCGACCTGCCGAACAGGACGTACGGCGTGTTGAAGTCGTTGAACGTCCACAGGAACAGGACGAGCACGAGGACCTGGTTGACGGAGCGCAGGGACGGCAGCGTGATGCGGCGGATCTGCTGCCACATTCCGGCGCCGTCGAGCGCCGCCGCCTCGTACATCTCCCTGGGGATGTTCTGCAGCCCGGCCATCATGATGAGGAAGGCGAACGGCCAGCCCTTCCACACCGACACGGTGAGCAGCGCGACGAAGCTGTTGTCGCCGATCAGCCAGAACGGGGCGCTGTCGGTGAGGCCCAACTGGTCGTGAAGGACGTGGTTGATGAGGCCGTTGTCACGCTGGAACATGAAGCCCCAGGTGATCACCGCGGCATACACGGGCAGTGCGTACGGGACGAGGAAGAGCGCCCTGAGGAAGCCCCGTCCCTTGAACGACTCCTGCAGATAGATCGCGGCGGTCGTCCCGATCAGCCAGCAGAGGCCGACGGACAGGAGCGTGAACGCGCAGGTGACGAAGAACGAGTGCAGCAGCGCCTCGCCCACCGGCGCGTCGAAGTCCACCGACACCTTGTAGTTGTCCAGGCCCGACCAGGGCGCGGCGCCCCAGTCGCGGATGAAGAACTGGGTGAGCTCCTTGAAGCTCATCACGGCGCCGATGACGATCGGCAGCAGATGGACGAGGAGTTCGAGCAGGAGGGCGGGGAGCAGCAGGAGGTACGGGAGGCCGATGCGGCGGAGCCGTCCGGGGCGGCGGCGCGGGCTGCGCTGCTTCTCCGGGGCGTTCTCGGACGGCTCCTTGGCATCCTGAACGACGGTCGTGGTCCCAGTGGTCCCAGTAGTCACGGTCGTATCACTCACTGCTGGGACATCTGCTGCTGAGCCTTGACCAGTTCGGCCTTCACCGACGCGGTGGTCACCGCACCGCCGTCGGCGGCCTTCGCGAAGAGATTCTTGACCGCGGTGCCGACCGCGGTCTCGAACTGCGACTCGTTGGCCACCTGGGGCAGGGGCGCGGCGCTCTTGGCGAGGGTGTCGCGCAGGACCTTCAGTTCGGGGCGGTCGAAGGCGGCGTCCTCCTGTGCCGCCTTGACGGGCGGCACGGAGCCGTAGGACTTGCAGAGGAGCTTCTGCTCCGCGTCGCTCGTCATGAACTTCACGAACTTCAGCGAGCCGTCGATGTTCTTGGTGTTCTTGAAGACGGCCATGTTGATGCCGGCGACCATCGAGTTGGTGGCCTTGCCCTGGCCCGGAGTGCCGGACTGGACGGGCACGGGCGCCACGCCCCACTCGTCGTCGCTCATGCCCTGCGACTTGAAGGTGGTGGCCGCGGCCTGCCACAGCACCATCGCGGTCTTGCCCTTGGAGAAGTCGCTCAGGGACTGGTTCTGCGCGTACTCGGCGTTGCCCGGGGCGACGATCTTGTCCTTCCCCATCATGTCGACGTACTGCTTCACGGCCGCGACCGCGCCGTCGGAGGTGAAGTCGGGCTTGCCGTCCGGGGTGAAGAAGTCGGCGCCGTGCTGCTTGCCGAGGGCGAAGACCTGGTGGATGTTGTTGGAGAGGTTCGCCCCCTCCGCGCCGAGGGCCCACTTGCCGCCCTTGGAGATCTTCTTGCCGTCCTCGACCATCTCGTCCCAGGTGGCGGGCGCCTTGTCTATGCCTGCCTCCTTGAACATCTTTTTGTTGTAGTAGAGGGCGTAGGCCATGGAGTACAGCGGGACGGCGGCCGGATCCTTGCCCGACGCCCCGGCCGAACTGAGCGCGGACTCCACGAAGCGGTCCTTGCCGCCGATCTTGGCGAAGTTCTTCTTGTCCCAGGGCAGCAGGGCTCCGCTGGCCTGCAGCGACGCGCTCCAGGTGTTGCCGATGTTCAGGACGTCGGGCCCCTGGCCGGACGTCGTCGCGGTCAGGATCCGGTTGAGCAGCTCCGACCAGGGGATGACCTCGAGCTTCACCTTGATCCCCGTCTGCTTCTCGAACTTGGCGAGTTCGGGCTTGAGGATCTTCTTGTCCGCCTCGAGGTTGGGTCCTTGGTTCGACGCCCAGTAGGTCAGCGTCTTCGGCGAGTCGTTGGACCCCTCGCCGCCCGTGGTCGAACCGCCGCCACAGGCGGACGCGGTGAGGGCGAGCGAGAGAGTGGCGGCGCCTACGGCGGCGGCTCGGATTCTGCGCATGGCTCCAGGTGTCCCTTCCGGAGGGAGTCACGGGGCGGATGGCTCAGCGCCGGCTGGAGGCAGCGCTGCGTTCAACTCTTGAATGGCCTCATGACTTAATTTAGGACGTGAGTTAAACCGGCAGGGAAGATACCGTCAAGGGGTCACACAGAACCAACTTCGAGGCAGAGCAGGCCGGAAGGAACCACATGGCTGGGCAGCGCAACGGGCGCACGGTGCACGACCTGCGGCGGGAGAACCGCGCCGCCGTACTGCAGCGGTTGTACTTCGAGGGACCGATGAGCCGCTTCACGCTCGGCCCCGCCACCGGGCTGAGTTCAGGTTCCATCAGCAACGTCGTGGCCGAGCTGGTGACGGAGGGGTGGGTGGAGGAGGCGGGCAGCGTGGAGTCGGACGGCGGACGCCCGCGTACGCTCCTTCGGGTCGCACCGGGGCGCGGTCAGCTGATCGGCGTGGACGTCGGCGAGACCCGCGTACGCGTCGAACTCTTCGATCTCTCCCTCTCCGAACTCGCCCGCGCCGAAAGGCCGTTGACCCTGAAGGGCCATGACGTCGGCGGCATCGCGGAGCATATCCGCGACGGGATCGGCGAGGTGCTCGCCACGGCGGGCGTCACGGACGAGGGACTGCTCGGCGTCGGAATCGGCGTACCCGGAATCGTCGCGCGCGAGGGCGAACTCGGCGCCGTCGTGCACGGTCAGACCATCGGCTGGAACGCGGTACCGCTGGAGTCGCTGCTGCGGGACGCGAGTCGAGGAGCAGCCCAACTCCCGGACTCCGTACCGTACTTCATCGACAACGGGGCCAAGACGCTCGGCCAGGCTGAGATGTGGTTCGGCGCCGGGCGCGGGACGCGCAACGCGGTGGTGGTGCTGTTCGGATCAGGTGTCGGCGCGTGCGTCGTCACCGAGGACGTGGAGCAGGGCCGCGCCGTCGAGTGGGGGCACCTCACGGTGCGGGTGCAGGGCAGACGGTGCCGGTGCGGGTCGCTGGGGTGCCTGGAGGCGTACGCGGGTGCCGAGGCGCTGCTCGAACGGTGGCAGGAGGCCGGCGGGCGCCCACCCGGGGGCACGGACGAGGAACACGCGCTCACCGCCATGCTCAACGCCGCCTACCCTGAGGGCGACGGCGCGGCCGACCCGACGGCCCTGATGGTGCTCGAGGAAACCGCCGAGTACCTCGGCGCGGGCCTTTCCGACCTGATCAACCTCTTCCAGCCGGAGCGGATCCTCGTCGGCGGCTGGGCCGGGCTCCAGCTCGGGCAGCGCTTCCTGACCGCGGTGAAGCGCTACATCCCCACCTACGCCCTCTCCTACCCGGCGGGGCGGGTCACCATCGACCTGGGCCGCCTGGGCCCGGACGCGGTGACGGTCGGCGCGGCGACGCTGCCGCTCGCCGACTTCTTCGCGCGGGGCGGGCGGCGTGCGGCGCCGGTGCGCGAGGCCGAACTGCCGGGCTGGCAGACCGCGTTGCAGGGTCGCGGGCCGTCCTAGGGCTTTCTCGTAGGGGTGGGAGCGGCGGTGGCGGTGGCGGTGTCAGCGGCGGTTTCGGCGGCGGCTTGTCCGAGGAGGGTCACCGCTTCCCTCGACGGTGAGTCGGGATCGGTGACGGCGAGCACCAGGGTCTGGTCCGCCGCCTGGGGGAGATTGAGGCTCTGCTGGGTCACGGTGAGGGTGCCCACGAGGGGGTGGCGCATCTCGTAGCTGGCGAAGTCGCAGGGGTGCACCCCATGGTCGGCCCACATGGCAGCGAACTCGGCGCTCTTGACGGTGAGTTCACCGATGAGTGAAGTGAGCAGCGTGTCGTCGGGGTAGCGTCCTGCGACCATCCGCAGGTTCTCGACGACGGCCTTGGCCTTCGCGGTCCAGTCGGTGTACAACGCGCGGGTGTGGGGGTCGAGGAACAGCATCCTGGCGAGGTTGGGGCGCTCCGCCGCCCGCTCCGGGCTGTCGGGGCTGACGTGCGCCGCGAACAGCGCGTGGCCGAGCCGGTTCCAGGCCAGCACGTCGGCGCGACGGCCGCTGACCAGTGCAGGGACGCCCTCCAGAGTGCTCAGCAGGTGGAGCGTGGTGGTCCCCACGTGCTCAGGCCGCGGTCGACGGGCCGGGGCCCGCCTTCTGCCTGCGTCGGCAAGGTCGTGCAGATGCCCGCGCTCCGGCTCGTCGAGGCCCAGGGCCCGGGCGACGGCGTCCAGGATCTCCGGGGACGCACCTACCGACTGGCCCTGCTCCAGCCTCGTGTAGTACGAGGCACTGACACCGGCGAGCAACGCGAGTTCCTCCCTGCGCAGGCCCGCCACGCGCCGCCGGTCACCGTAATCCTTCAGGCCGACGTCCGCGGGACGCAGCTGGGAGCGTCGCGCGTACAGGAAGTCGCCGAGCCTGCCTCGTTCACCCATGTCCCCCAGTCTGCATCGGCGCGTGCGCGACAGCCTGACCCTGCGCGGGGTAGGCAGCGGCGGGTCTGGATGACCTGCGCGGATGCGACGACGGTGGTGATCCGAAGCCGGCCAACCCCCAGCCATGGAGCACCCCGATGGAACACATGGAACTGACGGAACTGACGGGACAGACGGAACAGATCGAGCTCGGCGACGTCACCGTCACCCGCGTCAAGGAGTACTACGGCCCCGTCGGCATGACGCCCGGCGCCTTCATTCCCACCAGCCGGGAGGACGCCTGGCGCGACAACGACGCCTGGCACGCGCCCGACTTCCTCGACCCGCGGACGAACATCGTCAACGCCGCGGTCCAGAGCTGGCTGCTGCGCAGCGAGGGAAAGACCATCCTCGTCGACACCGGCGCCGGCAATGACAAGGAGCGCCCATACTCCCCGGTGTGGAGTCACCTGCGCACCGACTTCCTGGCCACCCTGGGGCGCGCCGGTGTCGCCCCCGAAGACGTGGACATCGTGATCAACACGCATCTGCACGTGGACCACGTCGGCTGGAACACCTGCCTGGACGGCAGGGACTGGGTCCCCACCTTCCCGAACGCCACCTATCTGCTTCCCAAGGACGACTTCGATTTCTGGAACCCTGACAACGGCCACAAGCCTCTGCTCGGCCGCGGCAACCAGAACGTCTTCGAGGACAGCGTCGCTCCCGTGCACCGGGCGGGACAGGTGCACCTGTGGGAAGGAAGCCACCGGATCGACGACAATCTGCGCCTCGACACCGCCCCCGGACACACCCCCGGCTCCAGCGTCCTCACCCTCGTCAGCGGCACGGACCGTGCGGTCTTCGTCGGCGATCTGCTGCACAGCCCCGTCCAGCTCGTCGACCCGGAGCACAACAGCTGCTTCTGCGAGGACCCCGTCGGTGCCCGCGCCACCCGCCGTCGGATCCTCGGCTGGGCGGCCGACCGCAACGCGCTCGTCGTTCCCGCACACCTGGGAGGCCACGGCGCCGCCGAGGTCGAGCGCTCGGGCGACGCGTTCGCCATCAAGGGGTGGGCGCCCTTCACGCCGTACGTGCGTGCGGAGGAGGACGAGGCGCAGGTGACGAACGCATGACCACCGCGAACCGCACCGCCAACCTCACCACGAACCGCACCACGAACCGCACCGTGACCACAGCGCAGGGCGCGGTCAGCGGCGCCCGGCACGAGAGCTTCACGGTCTTCCGCGGCATCCCGTACGCCGCGCCCCCGGCCCGCACAGGACGCTTCGCCGCACCTGCGCCGCACGCCCCGTGGGACGGCGTCCGGGACACCACCGCCGCGGGCCCGACCGCACCGCAGGCCGAGCGGAACCTGGGCGCCATCGACATGTCCCCCTACTTCGGCCCCGGTTGGGTCCCCGGCGACGACTACCTCACCCTCGACATCTGGACCCCTGACAGCCCCGGCCGCCAGGGGCAGGACCCGGACCTGCCTGTCATGGTCTTCGTGCACGGCGGAGGCTTCGTGGCGGGTTCGACCAGGGCGAGCCTGTACGACGGCACCGCCTTCGCGCGCGACGGCGTCGTCCTGGTGACCGTCAACTACCGCCTAGGGATCGCCGGTTTCCTCGACCTGCCCGGAGCCCCGCGCAACCGTGGTCTGCTCGACATCCTCGCCGCCCTGCGCTGGGTACGGGAGAACATCGCCGCGTTCGGCGGGGACCCCGACCAGGTCACGCTCTTCGGCCAGTCCGCGGGCGCCACTCTTACCGGTGCCGTTATCGCCGCGCCGGAAAGCAGGGGCCTGGTCCGGCGGGCCATCGTGCAGAGCGGCAGCGGCCTTGGCGCCTTCTCGCCAGAGCAGGCCGCCCGGGTGACGGAGGCGGCAGCATCCGCGCTGGGCATCGCGCCGCACGCCGACGCCTTCGACGCCGTCCCCGACGCACGCCTGGTCGAGGCCGCGGCCCGCATCGGCGGGATCGACCTGCGGACCAGAACCGCCTACGACCCGCTGATCGGGCTCAGCCCCTTCAGCGTGGTCGCGGACCGCCAGCCCGCCGACGCCATCGCCGCCGGGCACGGCAGCACCGACATCGATCTCCTCATCGGCACCAACGCCGAGGAAGGCAACCTCTATCTCGTCCCCTCGGGTGCCTACGCCACCTCGGCCATGGCCGATGTGCGGGCCGCCGCCGAACGCTCCCACCCCAGGCCGGACTTGCTCCTCGACACGTACCGCGCGGCGCACCCCGCAGCCACCCCGGGGCAGCTGCGCTCCGCCGTCATGGGCGACGCCCTGTTCGGCGCGGGGAGCTGGGCACTCGCCGATGCGCACGCCGACCGGTCCGCGGGCGCCACCTACAGCTACCGGTTCGACTGGCGCTCCCGCGCCTTCGACGGCACGCTCGGTGCCACCCACACCATGGAGCTCCCCTTCGTCTTCGGCCTCGACCCGGCGCAACTCATCGGTCCCGAGGCGCTGTTCGGCCCCGGCGCCCCTCCTCCCGATCTGGCTCCGCGCATGCACGCCGCCTGGGTCCGCTTCGCCCGCACCGGCGACCCCGGCTGGGCCCCGTACGACACCCTCCGCAGGACCACGACGGTCATCGGCCACCGCTGGACGGCCCGTGAGGACCTCCGTGGCGATGTGCGCCGGGCGTGGGAGGTGGGGAGGTAGCCGGCTGGGGAGACAGGCACACGCGGGTCGGGCCACCGCGTGTCCCTGCCGAAGAAATGGTATGAACTCATTGCTCGTCCGGGCCGCCGCTCTCCTCTTCCCCGACGCCGAGGGCCACCACGGCGTCCTGCCTCCGCTCCTCGTCCTGTTGACCTTTGTCACGGGTCTTGTCGACGCCGTCAGCTATCTGGGCCTCGACCGTGTCTTCGTCGCCAACATGACCGGCAATGTGGTCTTCCTTGGCTTCGCGCTCGCGGGCGACGTGCAGTTGTCCGCGACGGCGTCGCTCCTCGCGGTCGGCGCGTTCGTGGTCGGAGCGTGGGTGGGCGGGCGGCTCTCGCCACGGGTCGCGGAGCCGCACCGGCTGTTCGCGCTCCTTGTCGCGGCGCACGCCGTGCTGGTGGCGGCGGCCCTGGTGCTCGACCTGGCCGCCGGCGCCGGACACGTACTGATCGTGCTGCTCGCGCTCGGCATGGGGCTGCAGAACGCCGTGGTCGGCAAGCTCGCCGTACCCGATCTGAACACCACGGTCCTCACTCGGACCCTGACCGGGCTTGCCGCCGACCGTTTCGGCCCGGCTTCCGTACGCAGGTTCGTGTCGGTCGCCGCGATGTTCGCCGGTGCCCTCGTGGGCGGGCTGCTGCAGCTCCGCCACGGCACGGCCGCCGCGCTGGCGCCCGCGATCGCGCTGCTCGCCGTCGTCGCGCTGGCGGCGACCCTGTCCGGACGTACCCGGAGCTGAGCCACCCCATCCGCTGCGCGGCTCGCGGCTGCTACCGCGCCCCTTCGACGAGCAGGGCCAGATTCGCCAACGCCATACGCGTCCCCGTCTCGTTGTCGGCGGCGGGGACGCTGTCGGGGAGCCCCTCGTGCACGACGAGGACATCGGTTCCGCCGTCCGCGTCGGTGAGTGTGGTCGTCATCGTCATCGTGCCGCGCAGCGCGGGGTCCGCGCTCTCGAAGGCGAGCACTTCGATCACCTGCTCGTTCGGCACGAGCTTCGCGAAGTGGCCGTGGTACGTGTCGGTGTGCGAGGCCGACTTGCCGGTGCCGGACTGCTCGTCGTAGGTGAGCGAGACGCGGAACCGCCCGCCCTCGCACGCGTCGAAGGTGTGCACCTGGCTGCTCATGCCGTCCGGCACCCGCCACCGTGCGATCGCGTCCGCGTCAAGCAGGGCCCGGTACACGGCTGCACGCGGGGCATTCACATGACCGGACACCTGTGTCGAGTACATGAGGGCCAATCTAGGGCGCCCGTCGCCGGACGGCGATGTCGTCCTCGTCCGGGAGCTGATTGCCCAGGCGCGCCAGCGGGGAAAACGCCATGAAAAGCGGGGACAGTGCCAGACAGACGGCGGTGAGCAGCAGACTTGTGCGCAGCCCCCACGCCCCGGCCAGGAAACCGCCGAGCAGCGAACCGAGCGGTGTCAGTCCCATGCCGACGAAGTTGATGGTCGCGACGACACGCCCTTGCATCCGGACGGGCGTGATGGCCTGTCGTACGGCCATGGCCGTGACGTTGACCAGCTGGCTGAAGACGCCGAAGAAGAAGTTGATCGCCATGAGCGAGCCGATGGTCACGGCTGAGGGGCCGTGCAGTGCGGGAACGCAGAGCATCACGCCGTCGGCGAGCACCGCAGAGGCCACAAGGACCCTGCCGTAACCGAACCTCCCCGGCAGCCTCGCCGAGAGCAGGGAGCCCACCACCGCGCCCGGCCCCATGGCGGCGAGCGCCATGCCGACCGCCAGGCCCGACAGGTGCAACTCGCGTGGCAGGAAGAGCAGATAGACGGTCATCACGGCGGCGAACGAGAACTGGAAGAGGGCCGTGGCAACACCCACGGCCCGTAACGACGTATTGCCGACCACCAGGTGGAGACCTTCCAGGATCTGCCGCCGGATGCGCGAGGGCTGCTCGGCGGTCCCCTCGACCGACTCCGGGAGCGACTCGCGTCGGCGGATGCGCCGGATCGACAGGAAGGACAGCGCGAAGAAGAACGCGCCGACCACAGTGGCGATCGGCGCGGAGAACAGCGACACCATCGCGCCGCCGAGCGCGGGCCCGCCGATCTGTGCCGCGGATCGGCTGCCCTCGAGCGCACTGTTGCCCGGCAGCAGCTGATCGCGGTCCAACAGCCGTACGAGCGAGGCCTGGTAGGCCACATCGAAGTAGACGCTGAGGACACCGACGAGGAAGGCGACCACGAGCAGCGCCGGAATCCCGAGCACTCCGAGTACGTACGCGAGAGGGACCGTGGCCAGCGCCAGAGCGCGTCCGAGATCCGCGACGACCATCACGTTGCGGGAGCGCCGACGGTCCACCCACGCACCGGCGAAGAGCGAGAAGAGCAGGATCGGCGCCTGTTCCACCGCACGCAGGGCGCCGAGCTGACCGGCGCCGACGTCGAGTGCCAGCACGGCGATGAGCGGCAGGGTCACCTGCCCGGCCTGCGCTCCGAGTTGCGAGGCGGTCTGCCCCAGCCAGAGCTTGCGGAAGTCGGCGTCACGCCACAGGCTCGAAGGAGGGCGCGCGGAAACAGCACGAGAAACGGCACGAGAAAGGGACGGCACAGGGACCCCTTGAGGCAGAGAAAGGTTCGCCGTGCCGCAGCTCGGGGGCAGCACGCGATGACAGGTCGATGGCGACCTACGACGTCAACGCGTGCTCAGTGACCGGGCATCTCGATCTCGACTCCTCAGGACTCACGTGGTGTCGGCAGGCTAGCCTCCCGGCCGCGTGCCACGAAAGCGCTTTTCCTTCCCCGCATATCCTCTGGCGGGTGACCCGCCACACGCCGCCGCGCCCCGTGAACGTGGAGCAGCTCTTCCCGGAGGTCGTCCGCTTCAAGAAGGAGGCGGTGCGGCTCCATCCCCGCGCGGGTGACCCGACGTACCGCGAGAGTTCGGTCGGTGGCCCACTGCTGTGGCCTGCGCAGGAGCCGTGGCCGGTGTGCGCCGAGCACGGCGGGGCGCCGATGGTGGCCGTCGCGCAGCTCTACCGGGCCCACCTCCCGCACGTCATCCCCTTCCCGGAAGGGTGCGACCTGCTTCAGGTGGTGTGGTGCCCGCGTCGGCACAGCGGCGGCCAGTGGGTGGTCCCTCAGGTCCAATGGCGGAACGCGGGCGCGGTGGGACAGGTGCTCGAGGCGCCGCCGGTACCTGCCGAGCAGCACGAGAAGTACGTGCCGCGGCCCTGCGTCATACATCCGGAACAGGTGACGGAGTACCCCAGTTGGGATCTCGCGGACGACATCTGGGGCGCGCTGGAGGGGCGCTTCGAGCAGGTGGAGAAGGAGACCGGGTGGGACTACCAGTGCCACCTCTCCACTGCTCCGGGCACGAAGCTGGGCGGATATCCCGGCTGGGGCCAGGACCCGCAATGGCCGGCCTGCACAGAGTGCGGCCGGCCGATGGAGCATCTGCTGACGTTCGAGAGCGCCGAGGGCGATGCCGAATCCTCGCGGGCCTGGACTCCGGTCGAGGACCACGAGGTGCGGTACGAACACGCGGGGATGATGTTCGGCGACGTGGGCGGGGTCTACCTCTTCGAGTGCCGCCCCTGTCCCGACCGCCCGAGCACCCACCGCTTCGACTGCGCCTAGCCGTATCGACCCGCCCTTGCGCAAGCCTCAGGCCGCGGCGGGCGTGGCCTGCTCGGTGAGGCGGGTGACGACCTCGGTGAGGGCGGTGGCCACCTCGGTGTCGTCGGCCGGGTGGGTCTCGGCGAAGCGCGTCAGGGAGGCGGGGATGGACAGCTTGACGTCCTCCAGGACCGCGCCACCGGCGAGACCCGCGGCCTTACGGGCCTCGTCCTGCGCCCACACGCCGCCGTACTGGCCGAACGCGGTGCCGACGACGGCGACCGGCTTGCCGGAGAGCGCACCGGCGCCGAACGGGCGGGACAGCCAGTCGATCGCGTTCTTGAGGACGGCGGGCATGGTGCCGTTGTACTCGGGCGAGAACAGGAGGAAGCCGTCGACGCTGCCTGCCACCTCGCGCAGCCGGGCCGCGGCGGCCGGGACGCTGCCTTCGACGTCGATGTCCTCGTTGTAGAAGGGCACGTCCGCGAGGCCCTCGAACAGCTCGACGTCCACGCCCGTGGGCGCGTGCTTGGCGGCGGCCTCGGCGAGCTGGCGGTTGTGGGAGCCGGCGCGGAGGCTGCCGACGAGGGCGAGGATGCGTACAGACATGGCGGAACTCCTGAAAAAGGTGCGGACGGAACTCACCTGCGGGACATGAGAACAAGCGGACCGAGGTCCGTTTAAAGTTGTACCACTTATCCGGACCGCGGTCCACTTAGCTGCTCACGGCGTTACGCTTGACCCATGACCGGCTCCGCTCTCCCGCCCCTCCCCTCGTCGCCCGACCCACCGGGCGGGGCGGCTGAGCTCGGGCTCGCCCCGGTCGGCGGAACGCCGTCGCTCAGGGCCGACGCGGCACGCAACCGCACGCGCCTCCTTGAGGCCGCCTCCCAGCTGATGACCTGCTGCGGGGCCGCGCAGCTGACCATGGACGCGGTGGCCGCGGCGGCCGGAGTCGGCAAAGGAACCGTCTTCCGGCGCTTCGGCGACCGCACCGGGCTCCTCGTCGCCCTGCTCGACCACCACGAGCAGCAGCTCCAGGCCGCCTTCCTCTCGGGCCCCGCCCCGCTGGGCCCCGACGCCCCGCCCCTGGAGCGCCTGCACGCGTTCGGCCCCGCCCTCATCCGCCACGAACGCGACCACCACGAACTGATCCTGTCCTCCCGGACCGATCCGCTGCGCACCTACGACGTCCCGGCGAACCGCCTGCGCTTCACACACGTCGCGATGCTGCTGCGCCAGGCGGGCGTCCCGGGCGATACCGAGCTCCTCGCACACACCCTGCTCGGCTCCATCGACAGCGCGCTGGTCCATCACCTGATCGTCGAGCGCGGCCTGCCGCTCGAACGCGTGGAGACCGGGTGGCACGACCTCGTCACGCTCGTCTATTCCGCCGCCCCGTAGGTGCCCTGCGGCGGTGCTCCGTTCTTGTGCGCGGTCAGCAGGGCGAAGGTGAGGAACTCTCCGTCGTCCGCGGTGAGCATGTCGAGCACCGGCTGGTTCGCCGCGCGGCCGTCCGGGAGGTGCTCGGCGCAGGCCCGCGTCCACCGGAGCCAGTCCTGCCAGCCGTCCTTCTGGAGGCGAGCGGAGGTGACCGTCACCAGCTCGGTCATCGCCCACTGGAAGCGCCACCACTCGGCCGTGTGCCAGGCGAGCGCCTCCCAGCCGACGAGATTCTTGATGTGCGGCGGGATCGCGCCGAGTTCGCGGATCTCCTGGGTCATCGCGGGGGTCGCCATGCCCAACTGGCCGCCCGGGCGCAGGAATCGCAGCAGGTACGGCAGGTAGTTGTCCGCCGTGCCGAAGTACTCGAACGCGTCGACACTGACGACGGCGTCGAAGCTCTCCTCCTCGAACGGCAGGGCGTGCGCCTCCGCCCGCACCGCATCCACCCGGTCCTCCACCCCGGCCTCGGCGAAGACGGCCGCCGCCTCGTCCGCGGCGATCCACCAGTCGGCGGCGACGACCTGTACGCCGTACTCGCGGGCCAGGAACACCGAGGTGGCGCCCCTGCCGGAGCCGAGGTCGAGCACGCGCATCCCGGGGCGCAGATCGAGGTCTTCGGCGAGGTTCTCCAGGAGCCACAGCGGGTGGGGTCCCATGTCGAGGCCGAGCAGCCAGGCCGGGTCGTAGCCGGACGAGCGCGGGTATCGGTCCGGGCGTACGAGGTCGTCCAAGGCGGTCATGGATGCTCTCCGGGCAGTTGGAGGAGGGTGGTTGGGGCGCACGCGCCGCTACACGCCGATCGCGCCGTCGATCCGCTCGCGGAGCAGATCGGCGTGGCCGTTGTGCCTCGCGTACTCCTCGACCATGTGGATGAGCACCCAGCGCAGCGACACCGTTCCGCGCCAGCCGTCGTGGCCCTCGATGTCGAGATCGGGCGCCTCGGCGACGAAGCGGTCGGCGAAGGCCGCCTCGGCGCGCCAGGCCTCCCAGGCGGCGGCCGTCACGGCCGGATCGGGCACGGCGCCGTCGAAGTCCTGGTCAGGGTCCGTGTCCGAGCCGAAGAGGAGCGGCACATCCTGACCGGCTAGGACGCGCCTGAACCAGCGGCGTTCCACATCGGCGAGGTGCCGGACGAGGCCGAGCAGCGAGAGCGTGGAGGGCTCCACGGACCGCCGGGCCAACTGGGCTTCGAGCCCGGCGCACTTCAGCTCGAGCGTCGCACGCTGGGCCGCGAGGAAATCGACGAGCATGTGCCGCTCGTCGCCGGTGGTCCGTGCGCCGAGCCGGCCGTCCCGCTCCTCGTCCACGAACAGTTCCGCTCGCCTGCGCCCACGCCCACTGGTCATGCCCGCCATCCAACCCGGAAGGTCATGTGCGGGGCCAGTAGATATCGGCGGCCGGGACGGTCATGCCGTCGTAGCGAGGAACTGCGTAGCCGCGAGCTCCCCGTACAGCGGATCGGCCGCCACCAACTCCTCATGGGTGCCGGAGGCGCGGACCCGCCCCGCGTCCATCACCACGATCCGGTCGGCCAGCGTCACCGTCGAGAGGCGGTGCGCCACCACGAGGACCGTCACTTCGCGGGAAACCTCGGCGACGACGTCGCGCAGGGCCAGTTCGTTCACCGCGTCGAGCTGTGAGGTCGCCTCGTCGAGGAGCAGGAGGCGCGGCTTGCGCAGCAGCGCCCTGGCGATGGCCACGCGTTGGCGTTCGCCGCCGGACAGCTGGGATCCGCGGTGTCCGACCAGCGTCTCCAAGCCGTCCGGCAACCGTTCGACGAGCGTGGCGAGGCGGGCGCGTACGAGAACGTCCTGGATCTCGTCGCCGGTCGCGCCGGGCGCCCCGAAGAGGAGGTTCTCGCGCAGGGTCCCGGCGAGGACGGGCGCGTCCTGCTCCACGTAGCCGATGACGGAGCGCAGTTCGGCGAGCGGCCACTCGTGCACGTCACGGCCGTCGACGAGTACGCGGCCGCCGGTCGCGTCGTAGAAGCGCTCGATGAGGCCGAAGACGGTGGTCTTGCCCGCGCCCGACGGGCCGACGAAGGCGGTCATGCCGGGGCCCGGGATGTCGAAGCTCACGCCGTGATGGACGTACGGAAGGCCCTCGCGGTAGCGGAAGGTCACGTCTTCGAAGGCGACGGCGGCGGGGCCGTGGCGCCCCGGCTCGTCCGCCTTGCTCGCCTTACCCGTCTTGCCCGCGGGCTCGGTGACGTCCTCCGTCTCCAGGCGTTCCGCCCGTACGATCCGCGCGATGGCCGCCGAGCCGACCTGGTACTGCGTGACGCCCTCGACGAGACGGGACACGGGGTCGATCAGATAGAAGAGGAAGAGCAGGAACGCCACGAGCGTCGAGACCGAGATCGCCCCGGAAGCGACCCGCGCGCCGCCGATGCCGAGGACCGCGAGGAACGAGACCTGCACGGCGAAGCCGACCGAACTCCAGGCCACCGCCTGCCACTTGGCGGACCGCACGCCGTGCCGCCAGGCCTCCTGCGCGGCGGCCTGCACCGCTGCGGTCTCGCGCTCTTCGGCGCCCGAGGCCTTGAGCGTGCGAAACGCACCGAACGCGCGCTCCAGCGCGGTCGAGATGGTGCCGACCGCCTCCTGGGCCCGTTCCGTCGACTGCGCGATCTTGGGCATGACCAGAGCCATCGCGCCGCCGATGAGCACGATCACGCCGAGCGTGACGCCGAGCAGGACGACGTCCATGAGGCCCATCATCACGATCGTCGCGATGAAGGTGAGCCCGCCCGCGACGGTGGACACCACGGACTGTGTGGTGACCGCGCGCAACAGTGTCGTGTCCGACGTGATCCGGGACATGAGGTCGCCGGGCTGCGTGCGCTCCACCTCCGGCAGGCGCAGCCGCAGCAGCCGCCCTATGAGGGTGCGCCTGGCCGCGAGCACCACGGATTCGGCGGTGCGTTCAAGGATGTAGGCGCCGACGGACTCGATGGCGGTGCCGAGCACCACGAGCGCGGTGAGCAGGATGATGATCCCGGTGATCGAGTCGTCGCTGCCGAGCCGGTCCACCAGGGCTTTCGCGGCGAGCGGCTGGGCGAGGCCGGTCGCCGCGCCGATCAGTGTGCACAGGGCACCCAGGGCGACCACCGCGCGGTGCGGGCGGAAGTAGCCGTACAGCGCCCGCCAGGTCTCGGCGGCGGGGAGCCGCTCCTGCATCGGTCTCGCCGGCGCCGGCCTCTCGTGGGCCGGCTGCTCCGGCTCGCTCTTGGTCACGTCAGGCAGGACGCGGATGACGGGCGATCTGCCTGACAGGTGATCCGCTCCCCTCCGTGCGGGTGGGATCGACCGCGAACTTGAGGTACCGGCGACTGCCCTCTGATGGACCACTGCGAAGCCACTGATGGGCCATCACTTCTTACGTTCCGTCACTTCCTGGGCGACACAGGGCCCCAGTCTCCGCATGCCATGACGCACGGTGACCATGGAGGGCAGGTCAAAATCCATAAAAATCACATATTCATCTGATTCGTTTATCTTCCTGCGGTCTACACATGGTGGCGACCAGGAAGCGAGTGAACGGAGTGAGTATGCGCTCGGTCGGCCGAAGGCACGCGCTGGGTCTCGGACTTGCGGTGACAGCGGGTGCGGGCCTTACCGGGTGCGGCGTGAAGGAGTGGGGATCCGAGGATTCCGCTTCCCCGCCGCCGTCCGGACGGGGGCAGGGGCACGGGCGTGAGGGAGAGGGCGGCCAGCACGGCGCGCAGCGGAAGCAGCGTCGGGCGAAGCCGATCGGTGACGGTTCGACGACGTATACGGGGAAACAGCCGAAGCAGCCGGACGCGCCCGTCCCCCTGGAGCCGGGTGAGAAGCCCCCGCAGTTCGTGGTCTTCTCCTGGGACGGGGCGGGCGAGGTCGGCAACGGCCTCTTCGCGCGCTTCCTGAGACTGGCCGAGGAACACGACGCGAAGATGACGTTCTTCCTCTCCGGCCTCTATCTCCTTCCCG
>NZ_JBHTSF010000018.1:0-91908 GCF_042795295.1 Streptomyces sp. NPDC056486 | reverse complement strand
GGCTTGATGGCCCGGGGCGCCCCCTTTCGCGTATCCGGACTAGGCCGATCACACCCCCCTGAAGAGCGCCAATCGGGCAATAGCGATAATTAGTAGGATGAGCCGGTAACTGACTGGAGGGACGCATGGGAGCGATAGGTGAGCGGGGGACGCCGGAGGCGCGACCCGATGTGTCCGTAGGCGGGCCCATGGATGTGTCCGTGGATGTGCCCGTAGATGTGTCCGTAGTGGTGATCGTCTACAACGACGCCGAGCGGCTGCCGACCGCCGTACAGTCGGTGCTCGACCAGACGCTGCACGGCGTCGAGATCGTCATCGTCGACGACTGCAGCACGGACGACTCGTACGGGACGGCACAGCGCCTGGCCGCCGAGCACCCCGAGCGGATACGGGCCTACCAGCTGCCGGAGAACAGCGGCGCGGGCGGTGAGCCCCGCAACGTGGGCATCGGCCACACCGTCGGCACGCACGTGATGTTCCTCGACAGCGACGACGTCCTTGAGCGCAACGCCTGTCGCAACCTCCTCGAAGCCGCCGAGCGCGACGGCTCCGACATCGTCTCCGGGCTCTGCGTACGCCTTTCCATGGACACCCGCAACAAGAAGCGCGACCAGTGGTACCCCTGGCTCTACGCCACGACCCGCACCCTGGAGTCCGTCACCGAACTGCCCGACCTGTTCGTCTGGGACACGCTCTCCACGAACAAGCTCTACCGCCGTGACTTCCTCGTCGAGAACGCCCTCCGCTTCCCCAAGGGGATGTTCTACGAGGACCTGATGTTCATCGCCGAGGCCTACCTCGCGGCCGGGCGCATCACGCTCATCCCCAACCAGGTCTACTTCTGGCACGTCCACGAGCGCGCCGCCGCGAAGTCGGTGACCAACCGGCGCCACGAGATGACGAACTTCCAGCACCGCCTGGAGATCCACCGCCGGATCGACGCGCTGCTCGCGGCGCGCGGCCTCGACGAGCTGCGGCTCTTCAAGGACATCAAGTTCCTCAAGCACGACCTGGTGCTCCACCTGCGCGACCTGCCGTTCCGCGACGACTCCTACCGCCAGGAGTTCGCGGGCCTCGCCGGCGACTACCTCGCCGGGATCAACCGCGCCGCCTACGCCGAGGTGCAGCCCACCCAGGCCATCTGCGCCTACCTCCTGGCGCAGGGCGACTGGGAGAACCTCCTTCCCGCCGTCGACACCCTCACCAACCGCGACAAGATCTCCTCGCCGCTCGCCGAGCGGGACGGCCACGTGTACTGGTGCGCCGACCACCTCGACGACCCGTTCGGCCGCCAGGTCCTCGACGTGACCGCGCTCGGCTATCACAGCAAGCGCCTCGACCAGATGTTCCTGCGCAATGTGCTGACCGGCTACGAGGAGTCGGCCGGAGTCGTGAAGATGGCGGGCCGCATCACCAACCCGCTCGGCGTCGTCGGCCCGGACGCCGTGCTCACCGCCGAGCTGGAGTTCAGCGCCCGGCGCCGCAGCCTGCAGTCCTTCCGCTTCCCGGTCTCCGCCGTGCGCTACGAGGGGGAGAGCGTGACCTGGGAGGCCTCGGTCGACCTCGCGCGGGGGCTGCGCCCGCTCGGCGTCGTCGACGCGGTGTGGGACGTACGCCTCCACCTCGTCGCGGACGGCGTACGCACCCGGACGCGGCTCACCCCGAGCACTCCGGGTCTCGCCGAGGGAATGCTTCCGGTGCGGCCGAGGCTGACCCGGCTCGTCGCCGATCATCTGGAGCCCGAGGTCTCGCAGCGCGGGCACCTCGCGTTCCGGCTCGTCACGCGGGACGCGGCGGGCGGCCGGATCCAGGACCTGGTGGCGCGCGGCACGCAGGGCGCGCCGGGGCGGGTCGCCAAGTCCGGCTTCCGCAGGGCGAAGAAGCTCCGCAAGGACCTCACGTCCGGGCGGAGCAGACTGCGCGTGTACGACGAGGTGTTCAGCCGCCTGCCGGTGAAGAAGGGCACGGTCGTCTTCGAGAGCCACCTCGGCAAGCAGTACAGCGACAGCCCCCGGGCGATCTACGAGGAGATGCGCCGCCAGGGTCTCGACTTCGACGCCGTGTGGTCCTACGCCGGGAAGCCCGAGGGCTTCCCCGAGGACGCGACGCTGGTGCGGCGTTGGTCGTTGCCGTACCTCCGGGCCCTCGCGCAGGCCGAGTTCTGGGTCGACAACCAGAGTTACCCGCTCAAGCTCACCAAGCGTCCCGAGACGACGTACATACAGACCTGGCACGGCTCGGCGCTCAAGCGCATGGGCTTCGACGAGCCCGCCTGGAAGCTGCGCAGCAAGGCGCGGCAGGACGAGCAGGAGCGGGTGCTCGACCGCTTCGACCGCTTCCTCATCCGGTCCGAGCACGATGTGCGGACCCTTGCGAAGGCCTTGCGTCTCAAGGAGAAGGTGCTGCTCCGGGTCGGCTATCCGCGCAACGACGCCCTGGTGCGGGCGAAGCGGGCCGAGGACGCGAGCGGCGTGCGGGAACGCGGGCCGCTGGCAGCGGAGTTGGGCATCCCCGACGACAAACGGGTGCTGCTGTACGCGCCGACCTTCCGGCGGCACGGCGGTCGTTACGGGCGCTTCGAGCTGCCCTTCGACGTGGAGCGGTTCGCGGAGGAGTTCGGCGACCGGTATGTGCTGCTCGTGCGCTCGCACTACCTGAACCACGTGGTGCTCCCGCCGTCCGTGCGCGGACGCGTCATCGACGTCTCCGCACACCACGACGTCACACCGCTCTATCAGCTCGCCGATGCGATGATCACCGACTACTCGTCCGTGATGTTCGACTACGCCCTCCTCGACCGGCCGATGCTGTTCTTCACGTACGACTACGAGGAGTACGTCCACGAGGGGCGAGGAACGTACTTCGACCTGCGGGAACGGGCTCCGGGGCCGGTGCTCGACACCGAGGACGAGCTGTTCGGGGCGCTGAAATCGCTGAACGCGCTGGATGAACAGGCCCTTGAGTAC
Organism: Streptomyces sp. NPDC056486; assembly: GCF_042795295.1. NCBI lineage: Bacteria > Bacillati > Actinomycetota > Actinomycetes > Kitasatosporales > Streptomycetaceae > Streptomyces > Streptomyces sp. NPDC056486. Next base: position 88,942 of record NZ_JBHTSF010000018.1, on the reverse strand, counting down.
CGGGCGGCGCGGGCGCGGTTCGTGGCCGAGTTCGGCGAGTACGACCGGGGCGATGCCGCCAAGAGCGTCGTGGATCAGTTCTTCTCGCACTGGAGCGGCAAGTGAAACGGGACATCTTCTTCGTCTCCAACAGCGTCAACGAGCTGGGCGGGATCACCAGTTGGTCCCATCAGATGGCCCGCCTCTTCGTCGAGCGCGGCCACCGCGTGCACGTCATCGGCATCACGGAGCCCGGCGAACCGCAGGACATCGGAACGGACCTGCCGTACCCCACCACGACCCTGTACGACGAGCATCCGCCGCGCGTCGGTCCGGCGCGCGGCATCAAGGGGCGGCTCAACGTGGCCGAACACCGGCTGCGCACGCGGCGCGCGGAGGGCATGCTGGAGCAGGCCGCCAAGCTGAGCGCCATGTTCGCGCAGGCCGGACCCGGCGCCGTCGTCATCGTCACCCAGGTGTGGGCGATGGAGTGGGTCGAACTCGCCGACACCGACGGTCTGTTGGTCATCGGCATGAGCCATGAGTCGTTCGGCTACTCGCGGTCGTCCTCGCGCGGCGCGCGCGTGCGCAAGCACTACAAGGAAATCGACCGGATGCTCGCGCTGACCCGCGAGGACGCCGACCTGTGGATCAGACAGGGCCTGGACAACGCGTCCTTCATGCCGAACCCGCTGCCGTTCATGCCCGATGTGCCCTCGCGGCGTACCGAGAAGGTCGTCACCAGCATCGGCCGCCTGCACGATCAGAAGGGCATCGACATGCTCCTCGACACCTGGGCGGAGGTCGCGCCGCTGCACCCGGACTGGAAGCTGCGGATCTACGGCTCCGGCGAGGACGAGGAGATACTCAAGAAGCAGTGCACGGCCCTCGGCCTCGACGGCTCCGTGGAGTGGATGGGGCGCACCAGCGATGTGCCGGGCGCGCTGCGGGGCGGATCGGTGTTCGTGCAGTCGTCGCGGGGCGAGGGGTTCCCGCTCGCGCTGATGGAGGCGATGGCCACCGCGGTGCCGTGCGCCGCCTTCGACTGCGCCCCCGGCGTGCACGAGATCGTCCAGGACGGCGTCGACGGGCTGCTCGCGCGGCTCGGGAACACGGGCGAACTGGCGCGCAGGCTCGACACGTTGATGTCCGACAAGGAGCTGCGGGACCGGATGGGGGAGCTGGCCAGGGTGAACATCCAGCGCTACACGACGGGTGAGGTCGTGCGGCGCTGGGAGGAGTTGTTCGCGTTCCTGGAGCGGTAGCCGGGCGGGGCGGCTCGGCTACTTCTTGCCGCCCGTGAAGCTCTCGTACTCCTTCAGTACGTCCTCGGTCGGGCCGTCCATGCGCAGCTCGCCGTGTTCGAGCCAGAGCACGCGCTCGCAGGTGTCGCGGATGGACTTGTTGTTGTGGCTGACCAGGAAGACCGTGCCCGCGCGCTTGCGCAGCTCGCGGATGCGGGCCTCCGAACGCTTCTGGAAGGAGCGGTCGCCGGTCGCGAGGGCCTCGTCGATGAGGAGTACGTCGTGGTCCTTGGCGGAGCCGATGGAGAAGCGGAGGCGTGCCGCCATGCCGGAGGAGTACGTGCGCATGGGGAGCGTGATGAAGTCGCCCTTCTCGTTGATGCCGGAGAAGTCGACGATGTCCTGGTAGCGCTCCTGGACCTGCTCGCGGGTCATGCCCATCGCCAGGCCGCCGAGGCGGACGTTGCGCTCGCCGGTCAGGTCGTTCATCAGGGCCGCGTTCACGCCGAGGAGCGAGGGCTGGCCGTCGGTGAAGATGCGGCCGTGCTCGACGGGCAGGAGCCCCGCGACCGCCTTCAGGAGGGTCGACTTGCCCGAGCCGTTCGTGCCGATCAGGCCGATGGCCTCGCCCTTGTGGGCGGTGAAGGAGACCTTCCTGACGGCGTGCACCTTGCGTACGCCGGACTCTTCGCCGCCCTTTCCGCCCTTGCCGCGCTTGAGGATGCGGCCGAGAGCGGCGGTCGCGCTGCCCCGGCCCGTGGGGGATCCCGCGCCGTGCACCCGGTAGACGATGTCGACCTCGTCGACGATGACCGTGGGGGCGGGGGTGGCGGTCGGTGCGGGGGTGTCGGTGGAGAGGTTTGTCTTTGCGAGGGTTGCTGTTGTTTCAGCCACGGCCGTACGTCTCCTCTGCCTTCCAGAAGTAGATGAATCCGCCGACTCCGGCGAGCAGCGCCCAGCCGACGGCCCACGCCCAGACGTGGTGCGGGAGCTGGTCCGCGTGGAAGCTGTCGATCAGCGCGAACCGCATCAGGTCGATGTAGACGGCGGCCGGGTTGCACTCCAGGAGGACCTGCAGCGCGTGCGGCAGGTGCTGGTCCTTGAGGACCGCGTCGATGCTCCACATCACGCCGGACACGTACATCCACGTACGCAGCACGAACGGCATCAGCTGGGCGATGTCCGGCGTCTTGCTGCCCAGGCGGGCCATCACGAGGGCCAGGCCCATGTTGAACGTGAACTGCAGGGTCAGGACCGGGAGCACCAGGAGCCAGGACAGCGTCGGCGGTACGCCGAAGCAGAGCAGGATCACGACAAGCGCGCACATGGAGAAGAGGAGCTGCTGGAGCTGTTGCAGGCAGTACGAGATCGGCAGCGCGGCCCGCGGGAAGTGCAGGGCGCGGACCAGGCCGAGGCTGCCGGCGATGGCGCGGGTGCCCGCCATCACGGAGCTCTGCGTGAACGTGAAGATGAAGACGCCGGTGACCAGGAACGGGACGTAGTCCGGGACGTCGTGCTTGGTGTTCATCAGCACGCCGAAGATGAAGTAGTAGACCGCCGCGTTCAGGAGCGGCGTCATCACCTGCCAGACCTGTCCGAGCTTCGCCTGGCTGTATTGGGCGGTGAGCTTGGCGGTCGCGAAGGCGGTGATGAAGTGGCGTCGCTGCCACAGCTGCCGGACATACGCGGGGAGCGTGGGGCGGGCACCGCTGACGGTCAGGCCGTACTGAGCCGCGAGCTCGGCGGGGTCGGGCGCGGCGACCGCGTCCGCGGTGCGGGATGGAGCGTCGAGGACCTGACTCACGTCCGCTGCTTTCACTCGGGAGCCATGGAGCATGGGGGTGCGTATTGGCGTGCGTACTGGCGTGCGCACTGGGGTGCGTACCGGCGTGCGTACTGGTGTCCCCACGTCGGGACGGGACCGTATCGTCGCCACGTCGAGAGTAGGGTCATTCAACGTCGGAACGCAACCGTATCGTCGTCACGTTCTATGCTGTCCGTATGACGACGAGCAGGCCAGGAGATGAACAGTCGCGCGAGCAGTCGCGCCGCAGAGCCCCCGCAGGGGCCGCGGTGCTCCGTGAGGATGTGACCGAGGCCATCAGGTCCGCCGTCTTCGAGGAGCTGGCGGCGGTCGGGTACGCGCGTATGTCCATCGAGGGCATCGCGCGCCGCGCGGGCGTCGGCAAGACCGCCGTCTACCGGCGCTGGCGCTCCAAGCTGCATCTCGTGCTCGACCTGGTGTCGGCGATAGCGGTCCAGGGCCTGCCGATGCCGGACAGCGGCTCTCTGGAGGGCGACCTGCGGCTGCTGTACGAGGTGACGTCGCGCGCCCTGCGCCACCCCGTGGCCTCGCAGGTGATCCCCGATCTGCAGGCGGAGGCGGCACGCAACCCGGAGATCGCGGAGGCCATGCAGAAGGCCCTGCGGGAGGGGCAGCACGGGGTGGCGAACGGCATCGTGCGGGCGGCAGTGGCGCGGGGCGAGGTGCGGGAGGGGGCCGACGAGGACCTGGCCCTCGACCTGGTGTCGGGCCCGCTCTACTGGCGCTCCGTGGTGGTGCGGGCCGAGCTGCCCAAGGGGTACCTGGGCAGTCTCGCGACGGCTACGGCGGCGGCGCTTCGGGCGCTGTGAGGGTTGGGCGTACTCAGGCGTGCTTCTCCCGCATCAGGAACAGGGCCGTGCCCGAGCCGAGTGTGGCGATGCCGGTGGCGATGCTGATCAGGACCTGCTGCACCCCGTCGAAGGCGAAGCTGGTGGAGACGTTGACGACCAGGGCGATCGCGAGGACGAGCCAGAGCAGGGCCTTCATGGCGGGGCCTTTCAAGTCGGAGGCGGGGCGCGGGTCGTGTCCCGCTGTGTGATCAACTCTCCCGGATCGCGGGCCGCGTGACGATGGTGTCCTCTCCCGGACCGGGGGTGTAGTGCGCTACACCCTCCCCCGGGGAGCGGCCTCGCCCGCGCGTGCGAACGGGGTCGCATAGCCTCATGACCCATGACCATGCGAGGCATGCGGGAGACAGTGCGACGGACGGAACGGGCCCTGGAACAGCTGGGCGCTGCGGCGCTCCTGTCCCTCGCGTCGTACCTCTTCATCGGGGTCATCCTCCTCACCCTCGTCACCACGCTCCTCGTCGTCGGCGCGGGCATCATGCCCGAGACGGTGCTGATGCTGCGTCGCATGGCGGGCTTCAAGCGGCGCCGCGTCGCCCTCTGGACGGGCAAGGAGATCCCCGAGGCGTACGTGCCGCTGACCGGCACACTCACCCACCGGGTGCGCGCGGGGGTCACGGACCCGGCGACGTACCGCGATCTGCGGTGGCTCGGCCTGCACTTCTTCTACGGCTGGCTGTTGTTGTACGTCGCCCTGCCGGTGTTCATCGTCGGGATGCTGGTCGACGGTGTCTGGTGCGGGCTGCTCGGCCGCCGCGCCGTGGTCCTTCCGCTGGTGGCGCGCATCGCCGATCTGGAAGCTCGGTGGTCGGGTGCGCTGCTCAAGGCGTCGCCCGAGGCGGAGCGGGCCGCGCGGCTCACCGAGCGGGTCGAGGAGCTGACCGTCACGCGGGCCGGCGCGGTCGCCGCGCACGGCGCCGAACTGCGCCGCATCGAACGGGACTTGCACGACGGTACGCAGGCGCGCCTCGTCTCGATGTCGATGCGGGTGGGGCTCGCGAGGCGCGCGTTCGACAAGGACCCCGAAGCGGCGCGGAAGCTCCTCGCCGATGTGCAGGACCAGGCCGAGGAGGCCCTGACCGAGCTGCGGCACGTCGTGCGCGGCATCCATCCGCCGATCCTGACGGACCGGGGCCTGGTGGGGGCGGTGCGGGCGCTGGCCGCGAGCAGCGGGCTCGATGTGGCCGTGCGCGCGGAGGGGGTCGAGGATGACGCGGTTCGTGCTCCGGCAGCAGTGGAGGCCGCCGCGTACTTCGTCGTCGCGGAGGCGCTGACCAACGCCGCCAAGCACAGTGGGGCGGAGCGGGCCTCCGTGGAACTTGTCCGGACGGGCGGGGTGTTGAGGATTTCGGTGCGTGACGAGGGGCGGGGCGGGGCCGACGACGCGGGCGGCACCGGGCTGCTCGGGATGCGGCGCCGGGTCGCCGCGCTCGACGGGACCGTGGAAGTGGCGAGCCCCGTCGGGGGGCCGACCGTGATCGAAGTGGAGCTGCCGTGCGCGTGGTGATCGCCGAGGACAATGCCTTGCTGCGGGAGGGGATGGTGCTGCTGCTGTCCTCCGCCGGGCACGAGGTGGTGGCGGTGGCGTCGAGCGGTCCCGAGGTGCTCCCTGCGCTTCTGGAGCACCGGCCCGATGCCGCCGTCCTGGACGTGCGGATGCCGCCGGGGTTCCGGGACGAGGGGTTGCGGGCCGCGCTCGCGGCCCGGGAACGGATTCCCGGCCTTCCGGTGCTCGTGCTCTCGCAGTACGTCGAGGAGACGTACGCCGCCGAGCTGTTGGGCGGGGGTGCGAGTGGCGTCGGGTATCTCCTGAAGGACCGGGTGGGGCGGGTCGACGAGTTCCTGGACGCGCTGGAGCGGGTGGCAGGGGGCGGCACCGCGCTTGACCCGGAGGTGGTCACGGAGCTGCTTACGCGGCGCAGGGACGACCCGCTGGACTCGCTGACGCCTCGGGAGCGGGAAGTGCTTCAGCTGATGGCTGAGGGGCGGGACAACGGGACGATCGCGTCGGCGCTGGTGGTGTCGGACCGCGCGGTGAGCAAGCACATCGGGAACGTGTTCGCGAAGCTGGGGCTGCCGCCGAGTGACAGCGGGCATCGGCGGGTGTTGGCCGTGCTGGCTTACTTGAACAGGGGGTAGGGCCGGGTCCGGGTCAGCTCGTGGTGCGGGTCCTGCGGTGCGGGTCCGTCTGTGGGGGCGGGGGCGCGCCGGTATGTCCGTCCTCGCCATCCGCTGGTGGGCGCTTGGCTGCTTCGGTCCCGGAGTACTGCGAACCGTGCTCCGGGCGGAAATACCGACACACCCCCTCACGTCTCGATGCCGACAGCGGGCGCGTGGGGCTCACTCATCGCCCTCTGCTTGTTCCCCCACGGGTGCATGCGGGGCAATCGGGCGGGTGGGAGGGAGAGCTTGTTCGTTGAGGTGGGGACGCGGGGTGAACGGGCGGGCGGGTGGGTGGGAGAGGACTGTTCGTACGGTCAACGCCCCTGCGAGGGATAGCGCCCCCGCAGCACCCGCCAGGCCGGCGGCAACGTGCCCGCGGCGGTGGTCGCCGTGACCACCAGAGCTATGAACCCCGCCTGCGTCACCGCCACGTGCGGCACCGTGCGCAGCATCCCCACGCTGAAGGCGAGTAGCGGGATCAGGGCCACCACCCCGCCCACCGCGAGGCCGGTGACCGCGGAGGCCGCCGCCTCCAGGCGCAGCATGCGGCGCAGTTGGCTCCGCCCCGCCCCGGCGAGCCGGAGGAGGGAGAGCTCGGGGCGCCGCCCGATGGTGATGAGGCACAGCGTGCTGAGGATGGCGATGACGGTGAAGCCGCCGATCGCTCCGACCGCCGCCACGGTCACCACCTCACCCAGCGCCCGGTCCTCCGGTTCGAGCAGCTCGGGCGCGGGGTCCCGTTCGACCCGCGCCCCGGGTGCGGCCGCCCGCAGGGCAGAGGCATCGGCGCCACTGCCGTCCGCAGCGACCAGGATCCGGTCCGCCGACCCCGGCGAGGACAGGTGACGTAGCAGCTGTTCCTGCGAGAAGAGGAAGGCGCCGAGCGCCAGTTCGCGCTCATACGTCGCCACCACCCTGAGCCGCGCCTCGACCCCGTCCCCGAACCGCACCGTCACCGTCGAGCCGGGGTGCGCGTCCAAGGAGCGAGCCTGGTCACGGCCCACCGCCACCGTGCCGGGGCGCAGCTCGCCGATGTCGCCGTCCCGGACGCCGGGGTCGAGGGTCCGGGCCAGGCCGTCGGGGGTGACGCCGAGCACCGGCAGGCGGTCGAGGCGGGGCGAGCCCGTCTCCCGGCGGGCCAGAACCACCGTGCTCTGCGTGACGCCGGTCGCTGCCGCCACCCCGGGTACCTCCCGGACCCGCTCCAGCGTGCCCTCGGGCAGGCCACCGCCCTCCGCGCTCACCGCGAAGTCCGCCCGCGCGGCGTCCCGCGCCTGCGTACCCGCCGCCTGCGTCACCGTCGCGCCCGCGGAGAGCTGGACCAGGATGAACGCCGTCACCAGGATGATCGGGGTGATCGCAGCACCCAACCGCCGTGCCGATGCCGTGCAGTTGGCCGCCGCGAGGTGACCTGCCGCACCGCCGAAGCGGCGCATCGGCGCCCCGAGCACCCGCATCGCGCCCTCGGCGATCCACGGACCGAGCAGCGCGCAGCCGATGGCGAGGACCACCGTCGCCGCACCGGCGGCAGCCGCCGCGGCCTCCCCGCGCTGGAGTGTGGCGGTGCCCGCCGAGCTCACACCGAGGAACAGCAGCACCAGGCCGGTGATCCTGCGGGCCGTGCCGGGAGCCGCCTCGCGCAGCGCCTCCGCGGGGCGTACCTTCGCGGTCCTCGCGCAGGCGATCAGCGCGGCCAGGCGGGCGACGAGAAGCGTCAGGCCCGCGGTGGCGAGGGGAGCGGGCAACAGCCAAGGGGGGAGGGGTAGTTCGAGGCCGGGCGGGAGCGCGTCACGCGCGTCGAGGAGTTCGCGGAGGCCGAGAAAGGCGGGGATCGCCGCGACCGCCCCCACAAGCCCCGCCACCGTCGCGACCCGGCCGACCTCCCGGCCCACCGCCCCCCGCAGCTGCCCCGGCGTGGCACCGACCGCCCGCAAGAGGCCCAGTTCGCGCGAGCGTTGCTGCAGTGCCTGCACGATCGTCGACGACACGACGAGCAGTGCGATGAGTACGACGGTGCCTGCCACGGAGCCGAGCAGCGCGAGCATGCCCGCGCGGGCGGGGGCGGCGTGGAGGAATTCGGCGCCTCCGCGCCCGTCCCCGGTCAGGACGCGCAGCCCGGCGCTGTCCCCGTCCGCCCGGTGCCCCACGCTCTTGAGTTTCGCGGTGTCCAGAGCGTGCCGCACGCGCGCGTGGAGGGTGGATGTACTGGTGCCGGACTCCGCCGTGACGCCTATCGCCGCCACCGACCCGGGGCGACCGGCAAGGCGGTGGGCCTCGGCGGTGGTGAAGTAGACGGCGGCGCGCGGGCCTTCGGCTACCCCGGTCACCTTGTACGTCGCGTCGGTGCCGGACGTGCGGACGGTGATGCGGTCGCCGACGCGGGCCGTCCCCTCGCCCACGACGACCTCGCGGGCGCGCTCCGGTCCGCCCCCGTCTCGTAGGGCATGGGGAGCCAGCCGGGCGGCACTCCACGGCCGCCCGGTGGCCTCGCCGCCATGTACGCCCGCCACGCCCACCTGGAAGACCTCGTCGGCGATGGCCGAACGGACGCCGGGGACCTCGCGCACGGCCTTGAGCGCTGTCTGCGGGACCCGCACGCGCTCGGTCAGGCCCGCTGTCGCCGTCTCGGGCTCGCTGCCCCACGGCTTCGCCGTGAAGCGGGTGTTCTGGTCGCCGGTGACGACGAGGTCGGCCCCGGCGTAGCGCTCCACGCGCGCGTGCCCGAGTCCGGCCGATGCGAGTGCCAGGCCGAAGGAGCCGAGGAGGAGGGAGGTGAGGGCGAGCGAGGCGAAGACCGCTGCCCAGGCCTTGCGGTGCATGCGGGCGGCGCGCGAGGCCAGGAGCCGGGTGACACTCGGGTTCGCCGCCATCACGCCGATGCTCCCTTCAAGTTCCGCATGATGCCGTGCACTTGCTCGCTGTCCGGCTGGAGGAGCCGGTTGGCGACGTGACCGTCGGCGAGGAAGAGGGCCTCGTCCGCCCAGGCCGCGGCGGCCGGGTCGTGGGTCACCATCACCACGGTGTGGCCGTCCTGGTCGACGGCCTGGCGCAGCAGCGCGAGCACGCCGTGTGCGGTGACGGGGTCGAGGGCGCCGGTGGGCTCGTCGGCGAAGACGACTTCGGGCCTGGTGACGAGGGCGCGGGCGATGGCCACGCGTTGTTGCTGGCCGCCGGAGAGTTCGGCCGGGCGGTCGTTCCCGCGGTCGCCGAGCCCGACTTCGGCGAGGCCGAGCGCGACGCGGTCGTCGTCGGGCTCGCCGCCCAGGAGCAGCGGCAGGGCGACGTTCTCGGCGACGCTGAGCGAGGGCACGAGGTTGTGGGCCTGGAACACGAACCCGACGCGTTCGCGCCGCAGCCGGGTGAGTGCGGCTTCCTTGAGGGAGCCGATGTCCACGCCCCCGATGCGTACGGTCCCGGCGCTTGGCCGGTCGAGCCCGGCGGCGCACTGCAGCAGCGTGGACTTGCCGGACCCGGAGGGCCCCATCACGGCGAGGAACCTGCCGCGGGGGAGGGTCAGTCGGAGGGGCGCGAGTGCGGCGGGCCCGCCGCGCCGGTAGGTCCGGGTCACCCCTTCGAGACTGAGTGCCTCGGTGGCACCCGAGGGGCCGCTTTCCAGGGTTCCTGCCACGGAACCTTGCCGCCTGAACATCGCTGAGAGCTCCCTGCCGCCGACCGTCACTGCCACCGGAAACGCTAGGCAGCGAGGACCGCGGGAACGAGAGAGCGCGGTCCCGGAACGGGGGTGTAGCGGGGTCCACCAGGGGCGGGGGTGCGGGCGTGAGGGTTACTCCCGCGCCGCCCCCGGATGCGTCCGCACCCATCCCGCCCACGCCGACGCGACCATCTCGCGCACGTCCCGCTTGGCCGACCAGCCGAGTTCCGCGGCGATGCGGTCCGCCGACGCCACGACGCGGGCCGGGTCGCCGGGGCGGCGGGGGGCCACGGTGGGCGCGCGGTCGTAGCCCGCGACCTCGTTGATCAGGGTGGCCATCTCCTGGACCGAGACGCCCTCGCCGCGGCCGATGTTGAGCGTCAGGTCGGTGCCGCGCGGTGCCGTGGCCAGCTTGCGGGCCGTCGCCACATGGGCCTCCGCGATGTCGACCACGTGGATGTAGTCGCGTACGCACGTGCCGTCCGGCGTCGGGTAGTCCGCGCCGAAGACGCGCGGGGCCTCGCCGTCCGTGAGCTTCTCGAAGACCATCGGGACCAGGTTGAAGACGCCCGTGTCGGCCAGGTCGGCGCTCGCCGCGCCCGCCACGTTGAAGTACCGGAGCGACGCCGTGGACAGGCCGTGCGCCCGGCCCGTGGCGCGGACGAGCCACTCGCCCGCCAGCTTCGTCTCGCCGTACGGGCTCATCGGGAGGCAGGGGGTCTCCTCCGTCACCAGGTCCACGTCGGGCATGCCGTACACCGCGGCCGACGAGGAGAAGACGAAGGAGGCGACACCGGCCTCGGTCACCGCCGAGAGCAGGACCCGCAGGCCCTCCACGTTCTCGTGGTAGTAGTGCAGCGGCATCTCCACCGACTCGCCCACCTGCTTCTTCCCCGCCAGGTGCACGACACCGGTGACGGCGTGCTCCGTCAGCGTGCGGGACAGCAGGTCCGCGTCGAGGGTCGACCCTGTCACCAGCGGTACGCCGTCCGGGACGCGCTCGGCGATGCCCGTGGACAGGTCGTCGTAGACCACGGCCCGCTCGCCCGCCTCCGTCATGGCGCGGACCACGTGGGCTCCGATGTAGCCGGCCCCGCCGGTGATCAGCCAGGTCATCGTCAGTCAGCCAGCCTTCTCTGTCGTCAGCGGTTCGGACGTGCAGTCTCGCAGAGCCCCGTGTACGGGCGACGTCAGCGCCCGCCGACGCCCGCCCACCGCGCAAGGCGTCTGCGCGCCACCCCCGCCACGCCCCGCAACCCCGGCGCGAGCCGCACCGCGAGGTTCCCCGCCTGTGTCGCGTACGGCTGGGCGAGCAGGAGGCCCCGGCGCGACGGCAGTGCCGTGCGCCGCAGCAGGCCCGGGCCCGCGACCGCCCGCGCCGTCGTCTCGCGCGCCGTACCGTCGCCGAAGTGGAGGCGCAGCCGCAGGTCCCATACGCCGCCGCCGAGCGAGCCCAGGTCCAGGACGACGTCCGTCAGCCAGGTGCCACCGCCTTCTGAGGGATTGAACGCGGTCGTGCGGCGCAGCACCGGGCCCTCGCCGTTCCTCGGCGCGAGCTCCACGTCGACCGTGGTCGGGCCCGCGTCGGCCACCCGCCCGTACAGCTCGTGCAGCCGCAGCGTCAGGCGGCTGCCGTGCGCCCGGGGACGCAGTTCGGCGTCCACCGCCAGCGGGAGCAGACGGATGGGGCGTACGAGGAGGTGTTCCAGGGTGACCTGGGGGAGGTCGGGGGACCAGAGCGGGGTGGTGCCGTCGGGCGAGCGCGCGTACGGGGGTGAGAGGCGCGCGGGGCGGGCCGCCACCTCCTGGAGGCGGGGCAGGTCGCGCGGCTCGGGGGACGCCAGGATCACGCGGGCGATGATCCTGCCCGGCGCGGGCGCCGCGTCCAGGTCGGCCGTGTCGAAGGTCGCGAGGTACGCGCGCGTGGCCGTCCACCACTCCTTGCGGTACTCGGGGCTGCGCGCGGTGAGCTCACGCGCGTACATCCGCAGGCTGTGGTCGACGAACTTCGCGCGGGAGGCCTGCGCGAGCCGTTTGCCCGCCGTGCCCGTCGGGCTCCGCGCCTCGCGGAGGATGTCGACCGACAGGCGGTGGGCCTCCATACGGGCCTGCCAGTTGTCGATGCCGGAGCGGTCGAGGGAGATCGACAGTTTGGCCGCCGTGCGGCGCACGTTCCACACGTAGACGTGGTCGGTGATCAGCGCGATGCGCGGGCCCGCCGCGAGGACGCGCGCCGTGAAGACGAAGTCCTCGTACGTGAAGCGGCCCTCGGGGAAGCGGAGGGCGTGTCGTCGGAGGAAATCCATGCGGTAGAGCTTGTTGACGCAGAGCGTGTCGTGGACCAGGCGGGTGCGCAGCTCGGGGCGGGCGATGAAGAGGGCCTTCTTGTAGAGCATGGGCTGCCAGGGGGCCTCGCATCCGGAGGGCAGTTCGCGGCGTACGCACAGGCCGGTGACCACCTCGGCGTCGTGGCGTGCGGCGGCCTTGAGGAGGGCGTCCACCGCGCCGGGCGGCAGGACGTCGTCGCTGTCGAGGAACATCACGTACGCGGACGTCGTGGCCTCGATCCCGTCGTTGCGGGGAGTGCCGCAGCCGCCGCTGTTCTCGGCGCGGCGGATGGGCTTGACGCGCGGATCCTCCTGGGCGAGCGCCGCGAGGAGCGCGCCGCTGTCGTCCGTCGAGCAGTCGTCGACGGCGATCACCTCGCGGACGGCGGGGCCCTGGGCGAGCGCCGAGCGCACCGCGTCCGCGAGGTGCGCGGCGTCGTTGTAGCCGATCACGACGACGCAGACCTGGGGCGACGGGGGCGAGAGAGACAGAAAGGGATCCACGGGGGAAATTTTAGAGGTTGCTGGTAATTATCCGATTAGGGGGGTTAGTGGGGTTAGGGGGATTTCTGCTCACTCTTGTGCTGGCCCGCCTTGTGGTGCTTGTGCTGGTCCGCCTTGTAGTGGTCCGCGTTTCCGCCGCTCACCCGCGCGAGCACCTCGCCCGTCCGCGGCCCCCACGCCACCACCACGGCCTCCTCGGGCACCTTCTGGTCCGGCGAGAGCAGCAGCCAGCGCACGTGGTTGCGGCGGACCGTCTGCGTGCGTTCGGCGCGGGTCGAGTCCGGGGCGAGGTAGTCCCGCACCTCCTGGAGGCGCCGGTTGCGTGTGTCCTCGGCCAGTGAGGCGTCAGGCCAGGCGGGCGCGACGAGGTTCGCGCCGTACGCCGGGAGGGAGCGGGTGGGGTAGTAGCCGTCGGTGAGGACGACGTCCCCCTTGTGCAGCCGGCTCACCGCCCAGCCGTAGCCGGGCCAGCGCGGCGGCTGGTCGAAGCCCACCGGGTCCACGGCGCGCGGCACGACCGCACCCGCCTGGAGCGTGAAGAAGCCGATGGCCGCTCCGGTGGCCGCGACGCCCCCGAGCGCCATGCGCCACCGGCGCCAGGGCCGTGGCGCCGCCAGCTCGATCGCGAGGGCGAACTGGAGCGGGACGAGGGTCAGGCCCAGGATGCGGCCGTAGGTGTAGTGGCCGCTCACCCAGCCGTACGCGACGACCGCGCAGTCCAGGGCGAACATCAGGACCAGGGGGTCGCGGCGGTTCTTGCGGAACCTCAGGGCGAGGGCCGGGAGGCCGATCAGCGCGAGCCAGAACCTCCCGGGCATCTCGGTGTAGAGCTGCTGATGGATCCAGTCGACGCTCTCGTCGCCGACGAGGGAGAACACGGAGTAGTAGGGCCAGCTCGCCGCGATCACCGCCGCCGTCACCGCGGTCACCGCCCATTTCCACAGCGCGGAGAAGGGGAGGGGGCGCCGGGCCGAGGCCGCGAACGCCACCACGCCGGTCACCGCCGCCACGGACGAGATCGGGTGGACGAGGAGGATGACCCCGCACAGCACGCCGAGACCCGCGTACGACATGACGCCCCGAGGCGCCTTCGCGAGCGAGCCCGCCAAGGCCCACGCCCAGAACGCCAGGCCGATCGCGAACGTCGACGGATACCCGAGGTTCCCCGTCATCGACATCAGGCCGAGGTAGCCGCTCCACCACGCCATCCGGGTGCCCCAGAGCACCACCATCGCGAACAGGGCCAGGACAGGAGCCCATTGACGTGGCGTCAGGACTTTCACGAACCGGCCAAGGCCCGTGAGCAGCACAAGCAGGTTCAGCGGCCCCGCGAGCTTGACGATCTCCCAGCCCGCGAGCCCTGTGACCCGCGCGAAGGCACCCTGCGCGACCGCGTACGGCGAGTAGTACGGGCTGCCCGCGCCCGGCAGGTCCGCCATCGGGTGGCGCGGGTGCAGGAGGTCGGCCTTGAGCCGCTCGATCACCGCCGCGTGCTGCCCGAAGTCGCAGCACATCGGCACCCGCCAGAAGGCGAGGGACATGACGATCCAGAAGAGCCCGCCGAACACCACGTACGGGCTCGGCCGCCACCGCCCCCGCCCGTGCAGGGCCGTCGAGCCGTGGACCTGGCGCCGCGTGAGGAGCGCGGCCCCCCGCGTGGCCATGGTCATCGCATGAGCCTCTCCGCGACGCGCGCCGACGCCCGCCCGTCGTCCAGGTCGCAGTAGGCCTCGCGGAACGCCGCGTACGCGTCCGCGTGCCGGGCCGTCAGGGAGTCCAGGTCGCGAAGGGCCTCGACGACCTCGCCGGTGGAGGCGAGCAGCGGGCCCGGCGCCCGGGTCTCGAAGTCCAGGTAGAAGCCGCGGACCGTGTCGCGGTAGTGCTCCAGGTCGTAGGCGTGGAAGAGCATCGGGCGCCCGGTGTGCGCGAAGTCGAACATCAGGGACGAGTAGTCCGTCACCAACACGTCCGAGATCAGGAGGAGTTCGGCCGTGCGGGGGTGGGACGAAACATCGCGTACGAAGGGCGCCCGGGCCCCGGCCAGGCGGCCTGCCGTCAGTGGGTGCTTGCGTACGAGGAGGACGTGGTCGTCGCCGAGTACTTCCTGCGCCGCGGCGAAGTCGAGCGCGGGTTCGTAGCGGAAGCGGCCGGGGGAGTAGGCGAGGTGGTCCCGGTAGGTCGGCGCGTACAGGACGATCCGTTTGCCGGGGTCGATGCCCAGGTCGCGGCGCACGCGTTCGGCGACCTTGCCGCGGTCCTCGGAGAAGAGGACGTCGTTGCGGGGCGAGCCCGCCTCCATGACCTCGCCCTCGTAGGCGAGCGCGCGCCCCAGGTGAGGGGTCGAGAAGCGGTTCGGGGACACCAGCACGTCCCACTGCCGTGAGAGCTTCGGCAGGGCGTCGAGGTGGCCGTGGTCGGCGTAGAGGGTGTCGGTGAGATCGGTGCCGATGCGTTTGAGGGGCGCGCCGTTCCAGGTCTGTACGACCGTCTGCCCGTCCCGCCTCTCGAAGAAGTCGGGCAGATGGCCCGCCGTGACGATGCGCCGGCAGCGGGCGAGCGCCTCGTACCAGGCGGCGCTGTGCTCCTCCACGCCCTTCGCCCCGGCAGGGACCCGCGTCTGCTGGTCCTGTGTCACCCACAGGTGCTCGACGTCCGCGCCGCGCCGCACCAGCTCCTCGTGGACCGCGCGCGGGGAGTCCCCGTCGAAGTAGAGCACCGCGTCCCGCAGGGGCTGTGTGCGCCGGCTCGGGTAGTGCGCGGTACGCAGCCGGTGCCGACGGTAGGCACCCCGCTCGCCCCGCGCGAGCACGGACCCGGACTCCAGGAGCAGCCGGTCGCCGAAGCGCCGGTCGACGGTGAACTCCCGTCCCTGAACGGTCTGGTGGAGCGGGAAGGCGGCGGACACGGAGGCGAGGAGGCGCACGGGCATGCCGTCCTGCGGAACGCCGTGCGCGGCGGCGTCACCTCCCACCTCCCGCAGGAACGCGTACCACCGCCCCTCCCGCAGCACCCCGCCCCCGGGCGCCACCACCCCTCGGAAGCGACCGGCGGCGCGCTCCACCGGCACGGTCAGTTCCTCGTCCCTGCCGCTGTGCCGGAGCACCAGTTCCGCCGCGTCCCAGCTCGCGTCGGACACCGTCCCCTCGACCGTCAGGGTGCCGTCCTCGCTCCACACCACCCGGTCGGCGATCGGCTGCCGGGTCAGTTCGACGACGAGCTGCCCCTGGTCGTTGGCCGATGCGCACAGCTCACGGCCACTCGCGTCACGGCCGCTCACGCGCGAGGCGTAGCATCCCGGCGGCAGGTCGAGGGCGGCGGCGAGGGACTTCAGCTTGCCGTCGGGCAGGACCAGGTTGGCCTGCCAGCGGTCGCCGTGCGGGGGCTCGACCTCCTTGGGGGCGAGGTGCGGGGTCGGTGCGACGTCCTCCAGGTCCGGGAGGCGCACGCGGACGTCGAAGCGGTCGTCGTCCGAGAGCGCCACGGGGTAGTCGAACTCCGCCGACGAGTGCTTGTGCGTCAGGCGCAGGGCCGTGGGGCGCAGATGGCTCGGCAGGTGGCCGCTGAGGACCATCTCGTCGCCGTCCTGGTGATGGGCGTCGACCCGCGCCACGTAGTCCTGGATCCGCAGCACGAGGCGGCCCTTGCTGTAGCCGAGTACCAGGCGGAGACCGTCGCCCAGTTCGCGCAGGACGGACTGGGCGGCCGAACCGTCCAGGGGGCGGACCGCGGCCCGCCGCACCGCACCGTGGCCCGCCACGACCACGCCGAGCAGCCAGTTGCCGGGCCGCCACCGGCCGCCCGTCTTCAGCTGCTCGGGGTCGATGGTCAGCTCGAACCCGGAGAGGTCGTAGCAGTGCAGCTGCTGCTGGGAGTTCTCGGTGGCCTGCGGGGCGGCGACGGTCCGGGTGGAGACCTTCCTCAACTGCGCCCTGCTGTGTGCCGACTTGAGGACGGCCGCCTTGATGGAGTGCCCTGGACGCGTCGCCTCCAGGTTGCGCACGTACGCGTATCCGCTGATCCGCAGCAGCCCGTCCGCACCCCAACCGGCCTCCCGGACCCGCGCGATGACCGGCAATTCGCCCCGCCCGATGCGGGCCAGCTCCTGCGGCACCCGGATATGACCGCCCGACGCACGGGGGTACGCGGCACTGCGCCGCACCACCCCGCGGATCTGGAAGGCGCTCCCGTTGCGCTGCTCGAACGTGAGGAGGTCGATCAGGTCGGCGGTGCGGCCCTCGCGCACGAGATGCCATTTCACGCGCAGGGACACCGGGAGCCCCGTGATCACCTCCGGATCGGCGCGGCGCAGGAACGCCGACGCGCCCTTCATGAAGGTCGCGCGGTACTCGGGCCCGCCCATCGGCAGACCCTGGAGGAAGTACACGAAGTCGTCGCGCAGGCAGGAGGTGTCGTACGTCTTGCGCATCTCGGGCGCGTGCTCCGCGAGGAACGCGCTGACGTGCGCGCACGCCGCGATCCGGTCGCGCACGCCCTTGACGTCCGTGCGCCGCCGGGTGATCGAACCCTCGCGCACCCGCCAGTAATAGACGTGGTCGCTGAGCACGTCCACGGAGCCCGCGAGGAAGTGCGCGGGGATCATGACGGGCGTGTCCTCGTAGAGCTTGCCCTCGGGGAAGGTGAAGCCGTGCCGGTCCCAGAAGGCGCGGCGGAAGACCTTGTTCCAGGCGACGCGGTCGGCGAGCAGCTCCAGGTCACGGCTGATGTGGGTGCGCGAGCGCGGCTCGGTGAGCCATTTGTACTGCCAGGCCTGCTGGCGTCCGCGCTCGTTCAGGCGCCAGACGTTGCCGCTCGCGAAGTCGGATCCGGTCGAGTCGAGGCTCGCGGTCATCCGCGCGTACGCGTCGTGCGGCACGACGTCGTCGCTGTCGACGAACGTCAGATACTCGGCGGTCGGGGTCGCGTGCCGCACCCCGGTGTTACGGGCGGCGCTGAGCCCCGCGTTCGGCTGGCGCACATAGACGAACCGTGGATCCTTCGCCGCGAACTCGCGTGCGATCCGCGGACTGCCGTCCGTCGAGCCGTCGTCGACGAGCACGGCCTCCAGGTCGGCCATGGTCTGCCCGGCGATCGACTCCAGGCACTCTTCCAGGAACTCTTCGACGTTGTAGATGGGCACGACGACGCTGAGACGGGGCTGCACGGCGACCGGCCTTTCGTACGCTCCCGGGCATGGGGGCATGGGAGTAATCATGGGAATACGGGCGTATTCATCCCCTTTGCCCCTTCTCGTCAATATCTTTGCCTTCCTTCACCCCAATGAGTGAGGCAGGGTCTTCGACAGGACGTGTTCGGTTGACTACCTTCGGTGTTCATGTCGCGCTTCTCGGTCGTCGTCCCCGCCCACCGCGTCCAGGGCTATCTGCGGGAGTGCCTGGACTCCGTGCTCGCCCAGAGCAGCCGCGATCTGGAGCTGATCGTCGTGGACGACGCGTCGCCGGACGCCTCCGCCGCGATCGCCGCGGAGTCTGCGGAGCGCGACCCGCGCGTGCAACTCGTGCGCATCCCGGCGCACGCGGGTCCGGGCCCGGCCCGCAACATCGGCGCGGACCGCGCCACCGGCGACTACCTCCTCTTCCTCGACGGCGACGACCTGCTCCTGCCGGGCGCCATCGAGGCGATCGCCGAAGCCCTGGACGAGGCCGAAGACCCGGACGTCCTGCTCTTCGCCCACGACCGCGTCGACTGGTGGGAGAACGTCCGCGCGGGCGGCGACGACCTGACGGGCGACCCCCTTGCCGTCACCGTCGCCGCCTGGAACCGCGTCTTTCGGCGCGGCTTCTGGCAGGAGCGCCGCCTCGCGTTCAGCGACGGGGCGTACGAGGACGTGGTGCCGGTGCGGCGCGCGACCCTGGCCGTGGGCGGACGCACCGTCACCCTCGACAAGGCGTGCGTCCGCTGGCGCGAGCGGCGCGGCGGCAGCTTCGCCACCTCACCGGGCCGGGCCCACTTCGCCGTCATCGGGCGGTACGAGGAACTGCTCGCCGCCGCCGACCCGGCCGACCGCGCCCGGCTCGTCCCGCACGCCGCCGCGCATCTGCTCGCGGTGCTCGACGACGCCGGGCGCATCACGCCGCGCGACCGGCGGGACTTCTTCCGCGGGGCGGCCCGCCTCTACCGGACGTACGGGCCGGTGGAGGCGGCGGCCACACCGGGAGAGAGGGCCCTGGCCACCGCCTCGTACGCCGCCTACGAAGCGCAGCGCAAGAGCCGCTCCCGCAGGAAAGGCGTCACTCAGAAGCTCAAGGAGCAGAAGAAGAAGCTCCGCGCCCGCGCCATGCGCCTGACCTACCGCACCGACCTGCGCCGCCCCCTCGACCCCCACCTCGCGGTCTACGGCGCGTACTGGAACCGCGGAATCTCCTGCAACCCGGCCGCCATCCACACCAAGGCCCGCGAACTCGCCCCGCACATCAAGGGCGTATGGGTGGTCTCGTCCCGGCACAAGCACCGCGTACCCGCCGGGGTCGAGTACGTCGTCGAAGGCTCGCGGCGCTACTGGCGGACGATGGCGAGGGCGACGTACCTGATCAACAACTCCAGCTTCCCCGGCGGCTTCACCAAGCGCCCCGGCCAGGTCTACCTCCAGACCCACCACGGGACACCGCTCAAGAAGATGGGCCTCGACCAGCGCCGCTACCCCGCCGGCACGCACGGCATCAGCTTCCAGAAGGTCCTCGACCACACCGACCAGTGGGACTTCAGCCTCTCCGCGAACCCGCACTCCACGGAGGTCTGGGAGCGGGTCTACCCCTCGACGGCGTACCAGGCCCTGGAGGCGGGCTACCCCCGCAACGACGTCTACTTCACGACGGGCGAGGGCGAAATCAGCCGCATCCGCGAGGAGCTGGGGGTCGCGGACGGCCGCACGGTGCTGCTCTACGCACCCACCCACCGCGACTACCAGAAGGGCTTTCTGCCCCGCGTCGACCTGGAGCGCTTCGTGGGCTCGCTCGGCCCCTCGTACGTGGTGCTCGTGCGCGCCCACTACTTCTACGGTGCCGACGCGGGCCTGCGCCGCCACCCGCAGCTCGTCGACGTCACCGGGCACGCGCGCGTGGAGGACCTCTGCCTGGCCGCCGACGCCCTTGTCACGGACTACTCGTCGCTGATGTTCGACTACGCCTGTCTGGACCGCCCGATCGTGACGTACGCCCCCGACTGGCAGGCCTACCGCCTCGCCCGCGGCACCTACTTCGACCTCCTGTCGGGGCGCGCGGGCGAGACGCCGGGGGCCGTGGCCACCACCGAGGACGAGCTCGCCGGGCTCTTCCGCAGCGGCGAGTGGGACACGGCCGAAGCGGCACAGCTGCGCAAGGCCTTCCGTGCGCGGTTCTGCCCGTACGACGACGGGGGCGCCGCCGAACGTGTGGTCCGGCGGCTTTTTCTGGACGGTCAGCCCCGCTCGTAGGGCGAGCGGACCGGGAAGTACGCCGCAAGGAACGAGCGCATGGCAAGGGCCATCTCCTCGTCGGCGAGCTCGCTGTCCGGGGACTCGCCGATGCAGAACGCCGTCTTGCTGCGGCCCTGGAGCAGCTGGCCGAGGCGCGCGTGGTCGGCGCGGGTCCCGATGTCGATGAAGTCGTAGGAGATGCCCGCAGGTACCGCGCGCCCGGTGAGGTAGGCGTAGTGGTGGTGCAGGGACGACACCAGGGCGAGGTCGCTGTTCGAGCGGAAGCGGCTGCGCGCGGTGGCTCCGAGCTCGTCCGGGAAGCGCTCGGTGAGCTCCGCGAGGACGCTGCGGTGCAGGGCGTAGGGCGCGTGGAAGAAGCTGTGCGTCGTCGTCCTGCCGAACTCCCGCCGGAGCAGTTCCCGGTTGTTCTTCGCCGCGGCCAGATAGCCCTCGTCGTCCGGCGATACGGGCAGGGCGGGCACGGACGCCGACGACCAGAAGAAGCGGGAGGTGCCCGAGCTGAGGAAGAAGGTCTCCGGGGTGGTGGGGCGGCCGAGGAACATGTCGTCGTTGAGGTAGAGGAAGTGCTCCGACAGGCCCTCGATGCGGTGCAGTTGGCTCTCGATGGAGTGGGAGTTGAAGGTGGGCAGCGCCGAGTCCGGATCGGCGAACAGGTCGCGGTGGTCGACGACCGTGACGCCCGGGTGGGCCTCGTTCAGCCAGGACGGGGTCTGGCCCGCCGTGACGAGGTAGATGTGCCGGATCCAGGGTGCGTGCATCGCCAGGGAGCGCAGTGAGTAGCGCAGCTCGTCGCGGTTGCGGAAGCGGACGCTGCCGTGGTCCGGCGACGACTCGTCGTCGGGGCGGCCGAGTGCCGCCTTGCGGCGGGCGTGCCATTCGGGGTCGGAGTCGTCGACCCAGGTGTAGACCGCGTCGATCGGGAAGTCGATGTCGCCGATGAGGAGTTGGGAGAAGACGTTGAGCGTCGGATACGTGCGGTCGGCGACGCGCAGGGTGGCGGTGGGGGAGAGGGAGGGCAGCTCGGACCCGGCGAGGGTGCTGCCGAAGGGCGCGCGCCGGGTTTCGCTCACGTCGCTCACGTCGGTCCTGCCGGTCCTGCCGGTCCTGGCGGTCCTGGCGGCCCCGCCGACTCCGCCGTCTGCGAGTCGCGGCCAGAACGCCACCGTGCAGGACTGCCCGACGCCGTGCCGCAGGGAGAGCGTCGTCGTGGTCACCGGCTTGAAGATCTTGATGCCCGCGACCTCACCGATGCCGTCAAGGCGCTCGGCGAGCACGACTCCGGGTGCGGCGTCCCGCGGATGGATCAGCTCGGCGTAGACGGGCTGCCCGTGCAGGGACTCGGCCAGCGCCTTGAGCGCGCCATCGCGTTCGTCGTCGGCCACGGCGAGGGTGTGTGTGGTGCCTGATGTGCGCACGAGGACGTAGGGGATGTCCTCGGACTCCAGGGCGGTGGCGGTGAGTTCGAGGTTCCAGTCGGTCATGTCGGGCGCGAGGACGTCGTCACGGCGCTCGGCGAGCCTGCCGACCGAGCGGATGAGGATGCCGCTGGTGTCGGTGGCGATGATCTCGTCCTCGCGGGCCCGCTCCTCGGCGTTGGGCGCGGCATCCAGGGTGTACGGCGTGGTCGGGCGGAAGCCGCACCCGCCGGACGCGACCCCGAGCGCCACCCGGTCCGCGCGGTCGTCGAGCCGTTCGGGGGCGTCGCGCCTGGCCACGAGCCGCGAGTACAGCTCCTGCCAGCGCGCGGTGACGTCGGTGGAGGAGAAGCGGGCGTAGACGCCTTCGCGGGCGGCGTGGGCATAGCTTCGGCGGGTCTCCGGATCGCCCATCAACTCGCTCATGGCGGATGCTAGTTCATGAACCTCGCCGGGTGGTACGAGCAGGCCGTCGACGCGGTGCCTGACGATCTCCGCGGGCCCGGTCAGGACGTCGTACGCCACGACGGGCACACCCGCGGCGAGCGCTTCGAGCAGCACGAGCGGGAAGGCCTCGTTGTGCCCTGCGGTCATCAGGGTGAGCCCCGCCTTGGCCCACTCGGCGGCCATGTCCTGGCAGGGGCCGAGGAGTTCGACGCGGTCCTGAAGACCGAAGCCGTCGACCAGGCGGCGCAGTTGCTGCTCGCGGTGGCCGCCGCCGAAGACGCGCAGGGTCCAGTCCGGGTAGGCGTCGGCGATCTCGGCGAAGGCCCGTACGGCGTGGTCGACGCGCTTCTCGCCGGTGAGGCGCGCGGCCATGACGATGACCTTGCTCTCGCCGTCGGCGCGGGGCCTGAAGCCGTCGGGCACGGCGTTCGGGATGACCGCGAGCTCGGGGGCGGTGGCGCCGAGGGACTCCGCGATCCAGTCGCGGGTGCGCTCGGTGAGGGTGACCAGGGCGTCAAGGCGCGGCGCGTGCAGGAGCAGGGGTTCGCCGGAGGGGCCGCGGCGCTGGGTCGGGCGGTGCTCCTGGTGCACGGTGACGACCCTGGCAGGGACGAGTCCGACGGCGGCGGCCATCAGGGCGGGCGTCGTGGTGACCAGGACGTCGGTGTCCAGGGTGGTCAGGGCGGCGGCCATCTCGACGTCGGAGAGCCGGTCGAAGGCGGACTCCCAGGAGGGCTTGATCAGTTCGCTGGGCAGCGCGGCCAGGGTGCGGCAGGCGGCCTCGTCAAGGCGCGACGCGCGCACCGGACGCTCGGGGGCCGCCGTGCGGTCGACGAGATAGCGGACGGGGAGGCTGCGGGCCTCGGGGAAGAAGGGCTCGGGGCGGGTCCGGAAGACGGAGATGACCTCGACGTCGTGCCGGTCCGCGAGGTGCTGCGCCTGGGTGTACGTGGCCAGCTCGGTGCCGCCCATCTCGTCGCCCCAGCCGAGGAGGTACGTGATTTTCATGAGGTCTCCTTCGAGATGTCCCAGCACGTCAGGGCGAAGGCGCCGGACTTGGTGAAGTGGGCGTGGGCGCGAACCAGGGCGCCGCTCGGCAGGGCGAAGACACGGAAGGGGGTGGGGCAGGCGGTCGAGGGGTCGCGTACGTCGGAGAGCCACCGCCCGAGGGGGAGCGGGGTGCCGCGGCTCTCCGCCTCCACGTGGAAGTCCCACACCCACTGCCCGGGGCTCGCTCCTGCCATCTCGCCGAGGGGCAGCCGGAAGCTGAAATCGGTGCCGTGCCACATCGCCCCGACGGGCACGGTGACCCCGTCGCGCCGCCGCACGGCCTTCGCCCGCCACTGCCGCCGGTCGCCCGCCATGACGAGCCGTCCGTGCACGGTGATGCCGTCGCCGCCGGGCACGAACCGTACGAGCTCGGCGCGGGGCCTGGACCGGGTCACTTGAAGGACCGCGCGCCCGCTGCGGCACCGGACGACGCGGATGAGCGTGCCGGTGCGGGGGTCCGGGGCGTGCGGAAGGGTGGGCGTGGGCGGCAGTTCGGTGTTCCCGTCGATGCCGATGCCGATGCCGATGCCGATGCCGCGCCGCAGGACGCGTCCGCGGGCGTCGGCGGTGACGACCGTGAGCCGCCAGACGCCTTCGCCGAGACGCGGGCGGGCGGGGGTGGCGGGGTCGTCGAGCAGGTCGCGTACGTCGCGCAACGTCGCCGTTCCGGCAAGCAGCAGGCCACCGTGGGCGTGCTGTTCGAAGGCGAGCGGGATCCGGAACCGGCGGTGGCCGCGCGAGACGACCAGCTGGGCCCGGTCGATCTGCTCATCG
Source organism: Streptomyces sp. NPDC056486 (assembly GCF_042795295.1). Classification (NCBI taxonomy): domain Bacteria; kingdom Bacillati; phylum Actinomycetota; class Actinomycetes; order Kitasatosporales; family Streptomycetaceae; genus Streptomyces; species Streptomyces sp. NPDC056486. The sequence continues at coordinate 65,282 of NZ_JBHTSF010000018.1, read as the reverse complement.
GGGAGGGCGGCGACGGCGAGGTTGAGCGTACGGCTGTCCCGGATCGACAGATGCACGGGCGCCAGGAGCGCCTGCGCCCCGCCGCCGGACCGGCCCGCCGCGGCGCGTTCCGCGCGGAAGCGGGTGGACCGGGCGGTGGTGAGGAGCCGCCGTGCGGCGGGCGGCAGAGCCGGGGTCATGGCGTGAACCCAATGTGGTGCATTGGGCCACTTTGCCCGTTGTTCGCTCCGATGTGCCCGGTGTTCGCGCCGGTGCGGGGTGTGGCCGCGTGCGGGTCACCCGGCTGGCGGACCGGAGCGTAACTTGTGGCGATATGTGTAAGTTGACCCCTTAATGGTTATTTCTCTCGCGCAGTTCCAGCGCCGTAAGCAACCATCCGCACCACCGGGGTCCGCGCAACCGGCCGAAGCCCCCTCTTCGGCCCGCCCGCCGCGCGCAGTCGCCCTGTGCCGCCGCTGGGCCGACCCCGCGGCCGTGGCGCTCACGACCCTCCTGGTCACCTGGCGCGCGAGCTCGCTCGGCCAGTGGATCGTCGACGACGCGGCCATCACCTTCGCCTACGCCCGCAGCATCGACGAGGGGTTCGGCCCCGTGCAGCAGCCGGGCGCCGACCCCGTCGAGGGATACTCCAACCCCGCCTGGCTCGCCCTGCTCGTCATCGGCCGCAGGCTCGGCCTCTTCGACCACGGCGCACTCCTCGGCGTCAGTGACCTGGTGCTCTACCCCAAGGCCCTCGCGCTGCTCTGCACGGCGGGCGTGCTCGCCTGCGTGGCCGCGACGGCGCGGGCCGTCCTTCGGGGCCGGGCCTGGGTGGTGACGCTGCTCGCCGGTGGCGTCCTCGCCGCGAACCTCTCGTACGTGGCCTGGTCCTTCTCGGGACTTGAGAACCCGCTGTACGCGCTGACCGCCGCCGCGACCGGGGCGCTGCTCGTCCGGGGCGCCGTGCGCGGCACCCTGCTGCGGCCCGCCGTCGCCGCGGGCGCGGGCGCCCTCGCGCTGCTCGCCGCCCTGACCCGCCCTGACGGCGCGGTACTCGCGGCGGCCTACCCGGTGACGGTGCTGCTCTTCCTGCGCCGGGGCGACCTCGTGCGGTCCGCGCGGGCGGTGGCCCTGAGCTGCGGCACGTTCGCGCTGCCGTACGCGGTGTTCCTGCTCTGGCGCCACGCGACCTTCGGGCTCTGGGTCCCCAACACGGCGGTCGCCAAGTCCCAGAAGGCCCCGCAGCTCGCCCAACTGTCCTCCGCCGGTGAGCTGCTGACGTACGGCGGCTGGGCGCTCGCCCTGATCGGCGCGGCCTGTGCCGGCCTCGCGCTCGCCCGCCGGGGACCGGCACGCAGAGCCCTGGCGGCGCTGCTCGTCCCCCTGGCCCTGACCCTCTTCGCGTACGGCGTGCTGGGCCGGGACTGGATGAAGCTGTACCGCTTCGCGACCCCGGTGTGGGTGCTCGCGGCGACGGCGCTCGCCCTGGCCGCGGTCACCGTGTGGCATGCGGAACAGGAGCAACGCCCTCGCGCGCGCATCCTCCTCGGCTGCGTCCTCGCGGGCGCCCTGCTGCTCTCGGTCACCGGACAGGCCGCGCAGGACCGGAAGTTCGTCCAGCGCCCGACCTTGTCCATGTGCTTCGTGGCCGAGCGCTACGGCGAGACCTTCAACGCGTACGCCCGCCACCTCGGCCTGCGCGACGCCACCGTCGCCCTGCCCGACCTGGGCGGCACCCTGCTCACCTCACGGCTGCGCGTCGTGGACGTCGCGGGCCTGACCGACCGTCGCGTCGCCGACACGTACGCCGCCGCCGACACGGCCGCCCTGCGCCACTACGTACTGAACGAGGTGCGCCCCGAACTCCTCCACGTCCACGCCGCCTGGACTCGCAGAACGGGCCTGACCCCGCCCCTCCTGGCGGCTGCGGGCTACTTCCCCCTCTACACCGAGGGCGACGGCGGCGACTTCGTACGGGCCGACGCGGTGAAGGACCCGGCCCGGATCACCGCGGTGCGCGAACGCGTCCGCCCGGCCCTGGACGCCATGGTCGCCGAGATGCGCCCGGCAGGATGCGGCCCGGCCCTGCGCGCCGGAGAGGGGTCCCCCGCATGACGACGGCTCTCCCGCGCCAGACCCGCCCGCTTCCCGAACTCCCCGCCGCCGACCCGGCGCCCCGGGTCGACTCCCTCACCGGGATGCGCTTCCTCGCCGCCTTCGCGGTGTTCGTGCACCACTTCACCGGCCTCAGCGCACAGGGCGGTGTCGCCCACGCGCCGCTGCTCTTCCCGTACTCGACGCTCGGCGCGAACGGCGTGGGGTTCTTCTTCGTGCTCTCCGGCTTCCTGCTCACCTGGGGGCACCGCCCCGGCACCCTCGCCCGCCTCTTCTACTGGCGTCGGGCCGGTCGCATCCTGCCCGCCCACCTGGTCGCGACCATCCCCTGCATCTGGGTCTTCTACCTCTGGGCCGGTGTGCCGACGGACGACTTCAGCTTCGTCGCCTCGCTCTTCCTCGTGCAGACCTGGTTCCCCGGTGTCGTGCCGACGCTCCCCGGCAACGGCGTCGCCTGGACCCTCAGCGTCGAGGCCTTCTTCTACCTCCTCTTCCCGTTCGCCATCCGGGGCGCCCTGCGCCTGCGCACCCGCACCCTCGCCCTGCTCGCGGGCGGCGGACTCGTCGCCATGTGGCTGGTCAAATGGTGGACGGCCGTGCACCTCTCGCCCTTCGCCAGCGAGTGGATCATGCGCAACCCGGTGAGCAGGCTCCCCGAGTTCGGCGTCGGAATGGCCTGCGCGCTCGCCCTGCGCCGGGGGCACCGGCTGCGGCTCAGCCCGCCCGCGCTGCTCGCCTGCCTCGCCGCGTACGCCGTCATCTACTGCCACCGCACGACCTGGTTCGGCCCGCACACGGCCGAACAACTTCTGTGGACCCTGAGGCCGTTCGCCGCTCTCTTCTCCGTCCTCTTCATCGCCGCCTACGTCCAGCGCGAGCTGACAGGGCGGCGCGGCTGGCTCTGCTCGCGCCCGATGGTGCTGCTCGGGCTCTGGTCGTACGCCTTCTATCTGCTGCACCAGACCCTCAACCGGCTGATCCTCGACACCTGGGGCCGCCCGCAGCCGGGGAACTCCGCGCTGTTCATGCTCCTGGGCGTCGCGGTCACCGTGGTCGCGCTGTCCTGGGCGATGTTCACGTACGTCGAGGAACCGGCACGGAAGTGGTGCGCCCGGCGCACTCCGGACGGCTGGCGCCGCTGTGTCGGTACGCGGTAAACGCAGGTATTGCAGAGAAGATCCCTGTTGAGGCCCATGTAGGAGGAGACGTGCACCAGTCCGCGTACGAACAGATGGAACTCTGTGTGGAGCGGTACATGCCCACGGGGAAGCGCCACCGGGTGGTCGATCTCGGCGCCCGGGTCTCCGACGGGCAGACCCGCACCCACAAGGCCCTGCTCGATGGGCGCGACACGGAGTACGTGGGCGTCGACGTGCTCGACGGCCGCAACGTCGACGCGGTGATGACGAAGCCGTACCGCATCCCCGTGAAGTCCCGCAGCGCCGACTACGTCATCTCCGGACAGGCGTTCGAGCACATCCCCTTCTTCTGGGCGACGATGCTCGAGATCGCCCGCGTCCTGAAGCCGCAGGGCATCGCCTTCGTGACGGCGCCATCGCGCGGCCATGTGCACGACGCGCAGGACTGCTGGCGCTACTACCCCGACGGGTTCCGCGCCATGGCCGCGTACAGCAGGCTCGAACTCCGCGAGGCCTACACGGACTTCCCGCCCATGAAGGGCATCCGTCACGCCTACGGAAGCATCGACGCCAAGCACGCCTACTGGGGCGACTCCGTGGGCGTCTTCCAGCGCCCCAAGAACTACCCGGGTCTCACCATGGCCTTCGTGCGGGGCACGACCACGTGGTGGGCGAACAGGATCGGCGGGGTCGACGGCGTCCCGCTGCCCGAGCCCATCGAGGGCCGCGCCCTTTGCGGCAGGCCGAAGACGGTGGTGGCGCCGCGCTCGGTGGACGAGCAGTCGGATCAGCCCGTGCAGTCTCCCGTGCAGTCTGCGCAGCCCGTTTCGACACCAAGTGACGCCACATGAACCTATGTTGACGAAATGTGACATCGCGGATGAGATGGGCGTATCGTCCGCTTCCATGGCATGGCGACGCGCTGTGAATGGCGCACTGAAGCAACTGACCGGATACCAGCTGACGCGCAAGCCCGTACCGGCCCCGCGTACGGCGGCGGCCCCGGCGCCGAAGCCCACCCCCGCATCGAAGCCGAAGCCCAAGCCGAAGGCCCTGAACCTCCCCGCCGACTACGACGACGAGGCGAAGGACATCATCCGTGCGGTGAAGCCGTACACGATGACCTCCCCCGAACGCCTCAACGCCTTCATCCTGGCGACCCGGCACGTCGTCCGGCACAACATCCCCGGCGACATCGTCGAGTGCGGTGTGTGGCGCGGCGGTTCGATGCAGGCGTGCGCGAAGGCGCTGCTCGCCGTCGGGGAGACCGAGCGCGACCTGTACCTCTTCGACACCTACGAGGGCATGACCCCGCCCACCGAGGAGGACCTGCGCCTCGACGGCAAGTCCGCCGAGGAGCTGCTCAAGACGCAGGGCAAGGACCGTCCGATCTGGGCGGTCGCCTCGCTCGACGACGTCAAGTCCGGCTTCGAGAAGGTGCCTTACCCCAAGGAGCGCGTGCACTACGTACGGGGAATGGTCGAGGAGACCATCCCGCGCGAGGCGCCCGAGCGGATCTCCATCCTGCGTCTGGACACCGACTGGTACGCCTCGACCAAGCACGAACTCGAAGAGCTGTACTCGCGGTTGGTCAGCGGCGGAGTCCTGCTCATCGACGACTACGGCTACTGGCAGGGATCGCGTCAGGCGGTCGACGAATTCATGGACAAGACCGGCGAACGGCTGCTGCTCCTGCGCATGGACGAGGGACGCATCGCCGTGAAGCCCTGACCCGGGCGGCAACCGACTGTATGTGGCAGGTATTTGAGCGGGCCCTGTGTCCGGCAGCCCCGAGCTGCCCGGCGCAGGGCCCCTCGCGTGATCACTCGAATGGCCCTGCGCGGGTGACCCAAAAGGGCGGTGGTTGTTAACCGAGTGGCCCCCGCAGGACGCGCAGCCGTGCCCGTCAGTACTCCGGAAGGAATGTGCGCAGCGCATGACACCCCGACTCGCCGTCGTCGTCCCCGTCTACAACGTCGAGGAGTTCCTCGGCCCCTGCCTACGGTCACTGGCCGAGCAGACCATGCCGGACCTCGAAGTCGTCATGGTCAACGACGGTTCCACCGACGGGAGTGCGCGCATCGCCCGCGCGTTCGCCGACGGGGACGACAGATTCCGGCTCGTCGAGCAGGAGAACGCGGGACTCGGGGCGGCCCGCAACGCGGGAGTGCGAGAGGCGCGGGGGACGTACCTGGCGTTCGTCGACAGCGACGACGTAGTACCCAAGGACGCGTACGAGCGGATGCTCGCGGCCCTGGAGAAGTCAGGATCCGACTTCGTCACCGGCAACGTCCACCGGCTGCGCTCCGGCGACAGGACCGAGCAGTCGCCGATGTTCCGCAAGGTGATGGAGAGCGACCGCAGCGGCACGCACGTCACCCGCGACTGGGACCTGCTCGGCGACCGCATCGCCTGCAACAAGGTCTTCCGCAGGGACTTCTGGGACCGGCACGCGTTCGTCTTCCCCGAGGGCGTGCTGTTCGAGGACACCCCCGTCATGATCCCGGCCCACTTCCTGGCCGAGTCCGTCGACGTACTGAAGGAGCCCGTCTACCTCTGGCGCGACCGCGACGGCTCCATCACCAGCCGCCGCGCCAAGCCCCGCGCCGTCCGCGACCGCACGGCCGCCGTCCTCGCGGCCAGCGGCTTCCTGGCGGCGCAGGCCGCGGAGGCGGCGGGCACACCGCGCGCCAAGGTCCTCGCCCGCGCCAAGCGGCGTTACGACACGACGGTGCTCTCCGGGGATCTGTGGCTGTTCATGGAGGCCCTGCCGCACGGCGACGCCACGTACCACGACGTCTTCATGGAGCAGGCCAACTCCTTCGCCGACACCGTCGACCCCGCGGTCCTCGCCGCACTGCCGCTCCCCCTGCGCGTGCGCTGGCAGCTCATCCGCCAGTTCCGCGTCACCGAGCTCCTCGCCTTCATGGCGTTCGAGAAGTCCCACCCCGGCGCCTTCCGCGTCCGGGGCCTGCGCGCACGCCGGGCCGACTTCCCCGGCATCGGAAGCCTGCCGCGCGAGACCGTCGCCCTGAAACGCTCCGACCTGCCGCTCACCGCGGAGCTCACGCACGCCGCCTGGGACGAGCAGGGAAAGCTGCGGCTCAAGGGCTACGCCTACATCCCCAACCTGCCCGCCGGGCGGATCGGGGCGCGCGCCAGGGTCGCCTGGCTGCGGGCCGGGCGGCGGCGGGTCCTTCCGCTGAAGCTGCGCACGGTGCGGGCGCGCGAGGCGACGTACCGCTCCAAGCAGGGCCTGCACAGCTACGACCGGTCGGGGTTCGAGACGGTCATCGACCCCCGCAGGACCGTCACCAAGGCGCGCAGCACCACCTGGAAGGTGGAGATGGGTGTGGTCAGCGGGCTCCTGCCGCGTACGGGGCCGGTCCGGACGAGCGCGGCACCCCGGCTTCCCGTGCGGTATCTGGAGGAGTTCCTGCGGGTGGCCGTCACCCTCAGCAAGGGGCGCCTGAGACTGCGTACGGAGCGGGTCGCGGCGCGGCTCGTCGCGCACGAGGGGTGCGGCGGCGTCGTCCGGCTGCACGGCAGGCTCGCGCCGGGGGAGTCACAGGCCGTCGACGCCCTGCGGATCGAGAACTGGCACACCAAGGAGGCGCACTACGCCCCGGCCCTGGTCAACGGCCGTGACTTCAGCGCCGATGTGCCGCTCGGCCTCTTCCACGCCGGTGAGGACGCGCGCACAGGACGGCCGCGAAAGGCCGACCCGTGGGGCGTCGCGATCGTCCGCGAGGGCGGCAGCCGCACACCGCTCGCCGCCCGCCCCGATGTGCCGCCGGGGCGCTACGGCCTGCTGCCGGGGCGTGAACTCCTCGTCCTCGCCAACGCGTCGGGGAACCTGGAGCTGCGCGACCAGACCGTACGGCCGCTCGTGGACACCGTGACCTGGCAGGACGAACTGCTCATCGAGGGCAGCCACCCCGACACGGCGGCCCGCGCGGGGGAGCTGATGCTCGTGCACGGCGGCCACGGCGACGAGGCCGTGGCGCCGGTACGGATCGAGGGCGGCCGGTTCACCGCGAAGCTGCGCCCCGAGGCCGTGCCGGGCCCCGGCGGCACCCTGCCCCTCGCCGAAGGACGCTGGAATCTCTTCCTGCGCGAGCCGGGCGAGAGCGACCCCGAGCAGTACACCCCGGTGTGCGTGGCGCCGGGCAAGGGCGGTGAACTCCCGCTCGTACGCACCAGGTCGGGCCGTGACATCAGCCTGAAGCGCCACGCCCACGACGGCCTCCACCTGCGCTCGGGATCCTCGCTCCCCATGGCCGACCGGGGCGGCCCGCGCCAGCGCCGCCTTCGCGAGGTGTACGCGGCGCGGCGCGGCGGGCCGCTGCGGGACGCCGTCCTGTACTGCAGCTTCGACGGACGGCAGTACTCGGACTCACCCCGCGCCGTGCACGAGCACCTCGTCGCCAAGGGCGCGGACCTCGAACACCTGTGGGTGGTCCGCGACCAGCAGGTGGGGCTGCCCGGGAGCGCGTCGCCCGTCGCCCTGTGGAGCGCCGAGTGGTACGAGGCACTCGCCCGCTGCCGCTACATCGTCACCAACACCCAGCTGCCCGAATGGTTCGAGCGCGCAGAGGGCCAGTACGTCGTACAGACCTGGCACGGCACCCCCCTCAAGCGCATCGGGCTCGACCTCGCGGGCCGCTCGTCCGGAGACCGCGCCTACATGGACACCCTGCCCGGCAGGGCGGCCCAGTGGAGCGTGCTCGTCTCGCCGAACCGCTTCTCGACGCCCGTCCTGCGCGGCGCCTTCGGCTACACCGGCGAGGTCCTGGAACGCGGCTATCCGCGCAACGACCTGCTGCACGCCGCCGACCGCGCGAAGGTCGCCGCCTCCGTGCGCGAGCGGCTCGGCATCCCCGAGGGCAGACGCGTCGTCCTGTACGCGCCCACCTGGCGCGAGAACCAGCCCAAGCAGGCAGGCCGCTACGGCCTCGACCTCCAGCTCGACCTCGACGCCGCCGAACGCGCCATCGGCGACGACCAGGTGCTCCTCGTCCGCAGGCACTACCTCGTCGGCGGCGCCGTCCCCGGCTCGGACTTCGTCCGCGACGTCACCCGCTACCCGGACGTCAGCGAACTGCTCCTGATCAGCGACGTCCTGGTCACGGACTACTCCTCCCTGATGTTCGACTTCGCGCAGACCGGGCGCCCGATGCTCTTCCACACCTACGACCTCGACCACTACCGCGACACCCTGCGCGGCTTCTGCTTCGACTTCGCCGCCCAGGCGCCGGGACCGCTGCTCGCCACCAGCGACGAGGTGATCGCCGCGCTGCGCGACCCGCGGGCGGCCACCGCCGCGTACGCCGACGCGTACGACAGGTTCCGCGAGGTCTTCTGCGATCTGGACGACGGGAACGCGGCCGCAGGAGTCGCGGACGCCATGCTTGAGGGAGGCCGCGCATGAGCACGCCGGAACTGCACGACGTCAGCTGTGTCGTGGTCGCGGGCCCGGACACCGACGCCCTTGAGCAGTCGGTGCGGTCGGTGCTCGACCAGACGATGGGCAACGTCGAGGCGGTCGTCGTCGACCCCGGGGCGGACGGCCCCGCCCGCGCCGCGGCCCAGGCGCTCGCCGCCGATCAGCCGCACCGGGTGCGCCTGGTCCGTGCCCCGAGCCCGATGTCCGTCGGCGCGTCGCGGAACCTCGGCCTCGACGCGGCACGCGGGCGGTACGTCATCGTGCTCGGCGACGGCGAACTCCTGGAGCGGCACGCCTGCCGCAACCTCTTCGACGCCGCGCGCACCACCGGGGCCGACCTGGTGGCGGGGCGCTGGACGCGGCTCACGGCCGGCGGCAAGAAGGAGCGGGGCCCCGGCTGGCATCCTCAACTGCACGCGAGGACGAGGAGCGTCGAGAATCTCGCGGACGTCCCCGAACTCGTCGCAAGGGACTCCCTGGTCACCGGGTTCTGCGTCCGCAGGGACTTCCTGCGCACAGCGCGTCTGCGGTACGCGGAGGACCTCGCCCACAGTGAGGTCCTCTTCGGCGTCGAGGCCGCCGTCGGGGCCCGCGGCATCACCCTCGTACCGAACCTGATCACCACCCACCGCGCGGAGCCCGATCCCGCCCGCGAAACCCCCGCCATCGCCGAGGCCAACGACCGCGTCGCGGGCCTCCTCATCACCCTGGGCCGCCTCGACCTGTGCGACCGGCGCGAGCGGGCCTTCCTCGTCGACCACGTACTGCCCTGCGCCCGTACGTTCCCGCAGCTCACCGCGGAGGCCCGGCGCCGCGCCACGGCCGGACTCGCCCCGCACCTCGAAGGCCGCGTCGACACCCGCGCCCTGGACGCCCTCGAACCCGTGGAGCGGGTGTGCGTGCGGCTGCTCGCCGAGTGCGACACGGACGGTGTGCTCGCGGCCGCGTACGCCCTTGGACGACCGGGCACCGTCGTGTCGGAGCTGACCGAGTGGGAGGGGAAGGTCTACTGGCGCGCGCACGGGCTCGACGATCCCCGCGTACGAGAAGTGCTCGACGTCAGTGAACTCGGCCACCAGCACCGGACGTTGGGCGAGGTGCGTCTCCTGAACCGCCTCACCAGGTGCGGCGTCGAGGGCGGCAAGGCGGTACTCGAAGGGCAGGTCGTGCTGCCCGGCGGCCTGGTGCCCGACCGGCCGCCGCTCACCGCCTGGCTCGACGTGCGGGTGCGCGGCACGGGACGGCGCGGATTCCGCGTACCCGTGGAAGAGGTGCACTACGACGGCGGCGCGGTCGTCTGGCGGGCCACAGTGGGCCTCACCGCCCCACTGCGGGACGTCGGCATCCGCGACCGGCCCTGGGAGCCGCAACTCCAACTCGGCGCGGGCGGGCAGGACATCACCACCGAACTCGTCGCCGAACAGGAGACGGTGGGCACAGGCCACGGGCTCACCGTCACCGGCACGAACAGACTGGAGCTGCGCCTCGCACCCCGCCACCGCGCCGCCCGCACCGCGCGCGCGGCCCTGCACTACGCCACGCACTTCCGCCCCGCACGCAAGGTGAGGCTTCGGCTGCGTGCCCTGCGCAAGAGGTGGGGCAGGCTCAGCGGCAAGGCGTTCAAGGTGCGCGTCTACCGGCGTGTGCTGCGGCGCCTTCCCGTCAGCAAGGGCTCGGTGGTCTTCGAGAGCCACACGGGCAAGTGCTACGGCGACAGCCCCCGCGCGGTCCACCAGGAGATCCTCGACCGGGGCCTCCGGCTGCGCTGCGTCTGGTCGTACGGCGCTTCGGCCGAAGGATTCCCCGACTCGGCCCGGCTCGTGCCCCGTTGGTCCTGGCGCTATCTGTGGGCCCTCGGCCGGGCAGAGTTCTGGATCGACAACCAGGGCTTCCCGCACGCACTCGCCAAGCCGCGCCACACCACGTATCTGCAGACCTGGCACGGCTCCGCGTACAAGCGGATGGGCTTCGACGAGGCGCGCCTGAAGACACAGAACGCCCCGCAGCGCGAGCGGCTCCAGGAAGCCGTCGACCGCTTCGACCACTTCCTGGTGCGCTCCGAGCACGACGTGAACACCCTGGCCCGCGCCTACGGCATCGCCGACGAGCGGCTGCTGCGCTGCGGCTACCCGCGCAACGACAGCCTGGTCGCGGCGCGCGCCAGGGACGAGTCGTCGGGCCGCTTCCCGCGGCCCTCCGTGGCCGCGGAGCTCGGCATCCCCGACCACAAGACGGTGGTGCTCTACGCGCCGACGTTCCGCGGTCTTCCCTCGGGCAACAAGCCGGTGCGGCTGCCCCTGGACGTACGCGGGTTCGCGGACCGCTTCGGCGACACCCACGTACTCCTGGTGCGCGCCCACTACATGGAGGCGGCGAGCCTCCCGGCGTGCCCGCCAGGCACCGTCGCGGACGTCTCGGCCCACCACGACGTGAGCGAGCTGCTCTGCCTCGCCGACGTCCTGGTGACCGACTACTCGTCGATCATGTTCGACTTCGCGCTCCTGGACCGGCCGTTGGTGCACTTCGCGCCCGACCTCGACGCGTACGCGGCCGAGCGTGGCAGCTACTTCGCGCTGCGGGACGACGCGGGCGGGCCCGTCGTCGAGACGGAGGAGGAGCTGCTTCGCGTGCTCGCCACCCTGAAGCAGACCGACGGCGCGTGGGCAGAGGCGCGGCGGGCGTTCGCCGTGCGGTTCGGCGCGTACGACCAGGGGCGGGCCGCGGCCGGCGTGGTGGACGCGCTCTTCGGCGAGCGGTTCGGGAACAGCGAGCGGTTCGGGAACACGGAGAAGAGGGACGGCGCATGACCACGACGACGACGATCGCGAGCGGGCCGAGCACGACGAAGAGCCGCGACCTCTTCCTCGTCGCGAACACCGTCGACGAACTCGGCGGCGTCACCGCCTGGGCCCACCAGATGGCCCGGCTCTTCCAGGGCAACGGCCACCGGGTGCACGTCATCGGCGTCCACGAGGCCGAGCTGAAACTGGCGCTCCCCGACGACATCGGCTACCCCGTGACCAGCCTGTACGACGAGCACCCCGCGACCCCCCGCCCGGCGCGCGGCCTGGGCCGCCTGAACGTGGTGGCGCGCTGCCGCGAGTCGGCGAGGGCCGCCGCCCAGCGCCGCGTCGTGGACCGGCTCTCGGAGCTCTTCCGCGCCGCACGCCCCGGCGCCGTCGCCATCGTCACGCAGGTCTGGCCGATGGAGTGGATCAGGGAGGCGGACACCGCGGGCCTGCGCATCATCGGCATGAGCCACGAGTCGTACGCCTACACCCGCGCCTGCCACCGCTACCGCGCGGTCAAGCGCAGCTACCCGTCCCTGGACCGCTGGCTCGCCCTCACCCAGGAGGACGCCGACGACTGGATCGCCGACGGCATGCACAACGTCGGCGCGATGCCCAACGCCCTCGCCCACCTCCCCGCTGTGCCCTCGCGGCGCCGGGGCAATGTGGTGTGCAGCATCGGCAGGCTCGCCGACCAGAAGGGCGTCGACATGCTCGTCGACACCTGGGCGCTTGTGGCCCCGCAGCGCCCCGACTGGACGCTGCGGATCTACGGCGCGGGCGCGGACGAGGCCGACCTCAAGCGGCAGTGCACGCGGCTCGGCCTCGACGGTTCGGTTCAGTGGCGGGGCCGCACAAGCGATGTGCCGGGCGTCCTCGCCGAGAGCTCCCTCTTCGTGCAGTCATCGCGGGGCGAGGGCTTTCCGCTGGCCCTGATGGAGGCCATGGCGAGCGCGGTGCCGTGCGCCGCCTTCGACTGCGCGCCAGGCGTACGCGAGATCGTGCGCCACGGCGAGGACGGCCTGCTCGCCCCCGCCGGCGACATCGAGGCCCTCGCCGACCGCATCCTGCGCCTCACCGGCAATCCGCGGCTGCGGGACGCGATGGGGGAGCGGGCCCGGATGAACGTGCAACGGTTTTCGCAGGCACGGGTCCTTGAGCGCTGGGAGGCGCTGTTCGAACTCCTGGAACGCTGAGTACTCACCGCGCCTCTTACGAGGCGCGGGGACCCGGCGTCAGGAGCGCCCCGAGCGGGCGAGCAGCGATGACAGCAGGCCCCTGGCACGGCTCCCGGCCCCGGCGGGTTCGGGCGTCGCGTCCCGCAGCTGGGGGACGGCCTCGCCCGCGTGCCGTGACACCGGCTGCTCCGGCGGCTTGGCCTTCTTGCCGCTGATGCGGATCATCGGGAGGCCCGCGACATCCTCGGCGCCGTGCCACATGTCGTCGCGCCCCTTCAGGAACGCGGCGAGATCGGCGTGGATCGCGTCGTAGTCGCCCCACGTCCCGTAGAACTTCGTGGCCGTGATGCACAGCGGTTTGAGCCCGGTGCTCGCCACCGCGCCCCAGGTCGCCGCGGCCACCCCCGGACAGTGCTCGGCCCGGAAGTCGTCGAGCACGACGATCCCGTCCTGCCCGAGCACCTCCTGGGCGGCGGCGATGTCCGCGTGGACGTGCTCGTACAGATGCGAGGCGTCGATGTGCACGAAGCGGCAGCTGTCCGCCTCCACGTGCGCGGTGATCCCGGAGGACGGCTCCTGGACGATCCGCGGCAGACCTTCGTGGAAGGAGCGGTAGTTGGCCTCGAAGGCGCGGCGCGTGAGCGTGGCGTACGAGCGGCCCATCTCGGCGGAGTTGGCCTCGTCGGGGGCGGGCGAGTCGAAGAGGTCGCAGACCGTGAAGGTCTCCTCCGCGCGCAGATAGGCGCCCATGAAGATGGCGCTCTTGCCCAGATACGCGCCGAGCTCGAGGAGGTCACCCCGCTGGCTCTTCTCCAGCTGCCTGCTCATGATCCAGTCGAAGAGCACCTGGTCGACGGGATGGAACCAGCCCTTCACATCGGAGAGCCCGCGCGGCCGCGGCAGCTGACCGGGGGCGTCGGCGGGCGTGGTGGCTGAAGCGTTCTGCATATCTGGTCCCGGAGGTGGGGGGAGATGAGGACGGTGCGGCAGACGCGTGGGGGGCGTCGGAAGCTCGGTGCGGCTAGAAGCGTGGGGTGGGCCGGGAGGCGTCGGCCCGCGGCAGCGGCTCATCGGCCGTCCCCGCGGCAGGCGCGGGGTGCCGGTCCGCCAGTGGCGCCACAGACGGTAGACCCCCTGCCTCGCCGAGCACCACATGCCTCACAACCCGTTCAGCCGCCCGCCCGTCGTCGTACACGCAGAAGCGGTCTCGGAACGCCGCGCGCAGCTGCGCCGAGCGCGAGCCGCGCCAGTGCCCGGTGGCGAAGATGTCGGTGAGCTCGTCCTCGCTGCGCGCGACCGCGCCCGGCGGGAACCGGCGCACGTCGAAATAGGTGCCGCGGGTCGCCTCGTACGCCTCCCAGTCGTCGGCGTGCAGGACGATGGGGCGGTCGAGGTTGGCGTAGTCGAACATCAGCGACGAGAAGTCCGTGACCAGGGCGTCCGATGCCAGGCAGAGGGACTCGACGCTCGGGTGGTCCGACACGTCGATCAGGCGGCCCGCCGAGGGCGCCATGGGTGCCCCGTACGTGTGGTGGGCGCGGGTCAGGATGACGAAGCGGGGACCGAGGTTCTGCAGCATCCGCTCCAGGTCGAGGGAGCGCAGCTGCGTGTGGCGGTAGTCGCGGTGGGTGGGCGCGTACAGGATGGCGACGGCACCCCGGGGGATGCCGATGGTCTCGCGGAGGCGGGCCACGTCGGCGGAGCTCGCCCGCTGGTAGATGTCGTTGCGCGGGTAGCCGTACTCCAGGGTCGTGTAGGAGGCGGGGAACACGCGCTCCCAGACCAGTGTCGAGTGCCGGTTCGCCGACAGGAGGTAGTCCCATTTGTCGGCGTTGCGCATGAGGGCGGCGAAGTCCATGCCCCGCGCGGCGGCCGGGCGGTCCTGGAGGTCGAGGCCCATCAGCTTCAGGGGTGTGCCGTGCTGGGTCTGGATCATGATCTGGCCGGGGCGTTTGACGAGCCTTCGGTCGAAGTTCACGTTGTTCACGAGGTACTTGGAGCGCGCGAGCGCAGTCCAGTACGCCGCCGTGCCGGGGCGGAGCCTGCGGGTCGCCGTGGGCAGGGTGTGGTGGTGGACCTGCTCCGCGATCCACGCGGTGCGGATGTGCGGGGCGTGCTCGCGCAGCGCGGCTTCCAGGGCGCCGGGGTTGCAGCCGTAGCCGCGCCCCCAGTACGAGGAGAAGACGGCACGGTCGGCGCGCACCGGCAGGCGCAGCTGGATCCGGTAGTGCAGTTGCAGCACGGCGCCCTTGGAGCGGCGCCGCGCGGTGGCCGCGTACCGCCTGGCCCTGGTCCTCAGCCGCAGCGCCGTCCACAGCGTCCGGTACGTGCGGTGCGTGCCCAGGCGTACGAGGCCGTGCCGCAGCCGGGTGCGGGCCCCCGGGCGGGCGCCGGGGACGCGGTAACGGCGGTAGTGGGTGCGGGCCTTGCGCAGGAACGCGGGGCGGCTGCCGCGCGGGAGGCGGTCCCGCTTGGTGAAGACCGTCGAGAGGTGGTCGACCATCCGTCTGAAGAGGAGGGACCGCCAGGCCGCCGAGAGCTCCGGGTGCTGGTCGAGGAACGTGAAGACCCGCTCGTACTGGTCGAAGATGTCGAAGTGCCGGCGGGTCGTGGTCCGCAGGATGCTGCCGCGGCGGCGCTGGAGGTAGTGCACGCAGACCCGGTCGAGGGTGGCGATCGTGCCCGCCTTCATCAGGACCGGGTACGTCCAGGGCGTGTCCTCGTAGAGGCCGGGCGGGAAGGTGAAGCCCTCGCGCTCGATGAAGTCGCGGCGGTAGGCCTTGTTCCAGGCGACCATCAGGAGCCTCAGCAGGCCGGGCCGCTCGCTCAGCCGGAAGGGGACATCGCCGTCTTCCTTGAGGAGCCCCGAGAACTGGTTGCGCACGGCCTCGCCCGACCAGAACACGCGCGCGTAGTCGTAGATCAGTACGTCCGGCTCGTCCGTCTCCTTGATGCGGTCGGAGATCGCGTGCAGGGAGTCGGGGGTGAGGGTGTCGTCGCTGTCGAGGAAGATCAGGTAGTCGCCGGTGGCGTGCTCCATGCCCGCGTTGCGGGCTCTGCCCAGGCCCACGTTCTCCTTGAGATGGACGGCCTTGACCCGGGTGTCACCGGCCGCGCATTCGTCGATGAGGGCGCCGCACGCATCGGGTGAGCAGTCGTCGACCACGATCAGTTCGAGGTCCGTGAACGACTGACCGAGGACGGATCCGAGGCATGCGTGCAGATAGGCCTGCACCTTGTACACGGGCACGATGACACTGAACCGGGGCAAGGCACATCCATGGGTCGACGGTGGCATACCACCATAAAACGCCCCGGCGGCCGGTCGGGTTACGCCGCTCCGGCATCCGGGGGACGCGGCGAGCGGTGACGGACGCGGGTGAGGCGGCCCCCGTCGTGGGCCGCCTCACTCGTCGTCGTCGAACTTATGTGCCTAGACGTATGCGCCTCTTCGTGGATGACCGGCTACTTGACCGCGCCCGCCATCACGCCGGACACGAACTGCCGCTGGAACGCGAAGAACACGGCCAGCGGGATCACCATCGAGATGAACGCGCCGGGCGCCAGGATCTGCACGTTGTCGCCGAAGGAGCGCACCTGCTGCTGGAGCGCGACCGTGATCGGCGGGCTCTTGGAGTCGGCGAAGATCAGCGCGATCAGCATGTCGTTCCAGACCCAGAGGAACTGGAAGATGCCGAGCGAGGCGATCGCGGGCGCGCCGAGCGGCATCACGACCCGGAAGAAGAGCCGCAGTTCACCGGCTCCGTCCAGGCGCGCCGCCTCCAGGAGTTCGCGGGGGATCTCCGCGAAGAAGTTCCGCAGGAGGAAGATCGCGAACGGCAGACCGAAGGCCACGTGGAAGACGACCACACCGACCGTCGTCTCGAAGATGCCGATCGCGCCGAAGATCTTCGACACCGGGAGCAGCGCCACCTGCACGGGCACCACGAGCAGCCCCACGACACCGAGGAACCACCAGTCGCGCCCCGGGAACTCCATCCAGGCGAAGGCGTACCCGGCGAGGGACCCGATGACCACGACGAGCAGCGTCGCCGGGACGGTGATCATGATGCTGGACAGGATCGAGTCGGTGATCGTCTCGTCCTTGAGGAGGTTCGTGTAGTTGTCGAGGGTCATCTGCGACGGCGCGCTGAACACCTTCCACCAGCCGCTCTCGGCCATGTCGGCCGAGCTGCGCAGCGACCCGAGAAGCAGACCGACCGTCGGCACCAGCCAGAAGAGCCCGACGAGGACCAGGAAGACGCGTACGGCGGTGCCGCTCAGGACGGACGCGATCCGCCCGCCGAGGGACTGCTTGGCCTTCACTACTTCGACTTGGGTGGTCATCGCTGTCGCTCCCGCCGAAGTCGCCGGACGTTAAAAAGCATCACCGGGATGACGAGTAGGAAGAGCAGCACGGCGATCGCGCTCGCCACGCCGGAATCGTCATCGAGGAACGCGGAGTTGTAGAGCTGAAGCGCCAGGACGTTCGCGTCGTCCTTCGACGAGTTCGGCGGGATGATGAAGATCAGGTCGAAGATCTTCAGTACGTTGATCATGAGCGTGACCGCCACCACCGCGAGCACCGGCGCGAGGACCGGCACCGTGATCCGGCGGAACACCTGCCACTCGTTGGCGCCGTCCACGCGGGCGGCCTCCAGGAGTTCACGCGGCACACTCGCGAGCCCGGCCGCGATCAGGACCATCGCGAAGCCCACCCAGATCCACAGGTACGAGCCGATGACCGCGGGCGTGATGAGGGAGGGGCCGAGCCAGTCCACTCCGTTGTACGGCTCGCGGAAGTTCGAAGCGGGGAAACGGAGTTGAGCCCCGTCGGCCTCCTTGGGAAGCGCGAAGGTGCCGTCGCCCGCCGCCTCGGTCGAAGCCACCACCTTGCCGTCCTTGACGGCTTCGACCTTGATCCCGTCATAGCCGAACTCGGCCTTGTCCGGGGCGTTCATCTCGCCCCGGCCCTTGCCGCGCGTGAAGTCCTGCCAGGCCGTCCCCGTGACCTTGTCGGGGTCCGGCTTCGCGGCCGCCGCGGACTTGGCGCCGTCCGGCATGTTGTCCGGCGCGACACCCGTCAGCGGCAGCGCCACCGGAGTGCCCGCGCTGACCGGCTCGCGCGTGATGAACGCGCCGCCGCCCGCGGGCTTCAGGGGCGACTCCGTACTGGGGTGCGCCTGCGGGAAGGATGACGACTCGGCGAACGTGTCGTGCACGCCCACGACGACGGCGTTGGCGACACCCCGGTCGGGGTCGGACTCGTACACGAGCCGGAAGATGATGCCGGCCGCGAGCATCGAGATCGCCATCGGCATGAAGATGACCAGCTTGAACGCCGTGCCCCAGCGGATCCGTTCGGTGAGCACGGCGAAGATCAGGCCGAGTCCGGTCGCCAGGGTCGGGGCGACGACCACCCAGATCGCGTTGTTCTTGACCGCGGTCAGGATGGTGTCGTCCGTGAACAGGGTCTTGTAGTTGCCGAACGCCGTGAAGTCGCCCGACTTGTCGAAGAAGCTGCGGAAGACGGAGTACCCGATGGGGTAGAGGACGAGCGCGCCGAGCAGCACCAGGGCGGGCAGCAGGAAGAGCACCGCCATACCCTTGTGCGTTCCGGTCACGCTCTTGCGCGGCTTGGGAGCCGGGGACAGCGCCGCACTCGGCGTGCCCCCGGCGTTCGCGGACGCCATCGCGTCAGTCCTTGTAGGCCTTGGCGGCGGCCGTCTCCAGCGCCTTCTGCGTGCCGGCGACGTCCTTCGGGTTCTTCAGGAAGTCCTGCAGCGCCTTCCACTCGCCCTTGCCCGGCGTGCCGCCGAAGGCCTGCGGGGCCTGGTCGGACATGTCGAAGCGGATGTCGTCGCCCGCCGCGATAAGGGCCTTGGCGATGCTCCGCTGCACGTCGTTCGGGTACGCCGTCATGTCGAGGCTCTTGTTCGGCGAGACGAAACCGCCCGCCTCGGCCCAGATCTTGGCCGAGTCGGGTGACGCGAGATAGGTGAGAAGGGCCTGGGCGCCCTTGCTGTCCTTCAGCGCCACGGCTGCGTCACCGCCGACGACCGCGGGGGACTCGGCCCCGACCGCGGGGAACGGGAACACCTTGGCGTCCGTGCCCACCTTGGCCTTCGTCTCCGAGATCGGCAGCGAGACCATGTCGCCCTCGAAGACCATGCCCGCCTTGGGCTGGTCGCCGCCGGTGAAGGTCTGCTTGACCGACACGGGGAACTCGGTCTGCAGCGCGCCGTCGGCGCCGCCCGCGACGAAGCCCTTCGTGCCGAAGACCTGGCCGAGCGTGATCAGTGCCTTCTTCACGGACGGGTCCGTCCACTTGATCTCGTGCTTGGCGAGCTTGTCGTACTTCTCGGGGCCAGCCTGCGAGAGGTAGATGTTCTCGAACCAGTCGGTGAGGGTCCAGCCGTCGGCGCCCGCGACCGAGATCGGCGGTACGCCGGAGTCGTACACGGTCTGGGCCGTCTTCATGAAGTCGTTCCAGGTCTTGGCCGGCTTGGCGCCCGCGTTGTCGAAGACCTGGGTGTTGTACCAGACCAGGGACTTGTTGGCGGCCTTGAAGTACACGCCGTACTGCTTGCCGTCGACGGTCCCGAGGTCCTGCCAGCCCTTCGCGTAGTTCTTGTCGATCTCCTTCTGCGCCGCGGGCCCGACCGGCTTGGCCCACTTGTTGGCCACGGCCTGCTTGATCGCGCCGACCTGCGGAAGCATCGCGACGTCCGGCGGCTGACCGCCCGCGACCTTCGACTCCAGGAAGCTGATGATGGGGTCCTGGGCGGGTACGAAGGTGACCTTGGCCCCGGTCCGCTTCTCGAACTCGTCAAGAACCTTGAGGAAGACCTTCCGCTCCGAGCCGCCCCATACGGCGGCGACCGAGACGGTCTGGCCGTCCAGCTTGGGCAGTTGGACCGCGGCACCGCTCTCCTTGCCGCTGCCCTTGTCCCCGCCGTCCTTGTCGTTGTCGTCGTCCCCGCCACCGCACGCGGTGACGGTGAGCGCGAGGGCGCTCGCGACGACTGCCGCGGCGATTTTGGCTGTGGTACGCCGGTGGTGCGTTGCCCTGCGTGTACGAAGAGTGCTGCGCATCACTGCCCCGTTCTCTTCCCTGGTCCCTGGCGAGTCCGTGCGGCCTGTCTACGCCCGCGCGGGGAGTAGCGGCAAGAGCACAAACAGTGCCAACCAGCTGATCGTGATGGCGTTGTGACGTGCCGTCATGAGCTGCGGGGCGCCCACGTTGTGGATGGGTGAGCCGCTCCCGTTGTGGGCAGGCGTTTCGCAAGGCGGAACGGGTGGGCACAACGCGGCAGCACCGGGCACAGATAGGAGAGGTGCCCGGTGCCAGTAGCAGCGCAGAGCTACAAAAGGGACGGCACCTGATCCGCGGCAACAGATCGCGCAGCCCGCTCCAGCGCACTGGCGAGAAGGGCCAAGTCGGTGGGCCCATTACCGAGTTCACGGACGGGACGGCGGGCCGGGGGATCGCCCATCCGCTCCCACTCCAGAGGAACAACCGTGGGCCGCAAAGTGGACGTACGAGGGATGCGGCCGGTAACCCGCCCCGCCTGAAAGGGACTCACCCGCCCCTCGGCGGTACGAAGCTCCCCCCGCCCGGGAGCAGGCTCCTCCGCCCCAGGAGAAACCGCGTCCAGAGCGATCCGCAGAGCGGCACGCCGCCCGAGCTCGGTCTCGGACATCCGCTCACTGAGAGCCGTGGTGGCGACCAGATGTACCCCGAGCCGCTCACCGTCCCTGGCGACAGCCTCGAGCGCCCGCACGACGGACCCCGCGGCAGGCCGCCCGGGCGACCCGAGTGCAGGCGAGAGCAGTGCGTCGAAGTCATCGACGAGCACGACGAGCCGAGGCAACGGAGGCCCGGGCTCGACCCCCTTGCTGACGGCGACGGGCCGCAGCCGCATCGTGGAACTCGGCGGCGGCTCAAGATCGCCGCCCCCACCACTGCCGACGCTGCCGAGGCTCCCGCCACCCCCGCCGGCCGCAGGCGCACGCGTATGCCACTCGGCGAACCCGAGCCGCCCGAGCAGCTCGGCCCGCCGCTTCAGCTCGGCGGTCAGGGACTGGGCGAACTCCCGCATCCGCACCGGGTCGTTGGCGGCCAGATGCGTGGTGACATGCGGCAGGTCCATACAGACCGCGAGGCCTTCGACCAGCCGTATGTTCCCCCCGTTCGTCCCGCTGTTCCCGCTCCCTGTGCTGTCCCGTCCGTCGATGAGGACCATGCCGAGGCGGTCGGGCCGCTCAGCCGCGGCCAGCGAGGCGGCGATGGACCGCAGCAGTTCCGTACGACCGCTTCCCGAAGGGCCTTCGGCCAGCACATGCGGGCCCTCGGCGGCGAGGTCCACGACCACGGGTCCGCGCGGCCCCGCCCCGAGCACCGTCCAGGCCCGTCCGCCCGACGCCTCCGTGTCGTCGGCGGCAGCGGCCCACCGTGCCATCAGGGATGCGGGGGTGGCCCGGGCGAGCCCCAACTCGTCGAGCAGCCGTGCCATTTGGGGCAATGGAGCAGACACGCGCGCGTGCCCGTCGCCGGGCGCCCCGTCCGTGCGGAAAGGCGCCAGGGCGCGGGCGAACCGCTCGGCCCAGGCCTGCGACACCGCGTCCACCGCGGCGACGGTGCCGTGCCCCGCCGGGTGCCCGTCCACGGTCCGCAGCAGCCGCAGCGCGGTGGCCACGTCGCCGCTGAGCAGCGCTACAGCACCGCAGGCGCGGAAGGCGGGCGACACCGAACAGGCGGCTTCGTACGTGGCGGAGACCGGGGACGCGGGCGACGCGGCGGGCGTCTCCGCCAGGCAGACGACATGGATCCCGGCGCTGCCCCCTTCGCGCGCGAGGCGCGTCACGGCTTCGCGCAGACCGGCGGAGCCGGGATCACCGTCCACGACGACGACGGTGCGGGCCCCGGCGTCCAAGGGGCTTTCGGCAGTGCGGTCGGCCGTGCCGGCGGACGCCGATGCCCTGTCCGCCACGTAATCCTCCAGGCGCCGCAGCAGCTCTCCCGTGCGGGCGGCCGCCTGCTCGCGGTCGTAGGCGAGGAGGAGGCGGCAGTCCTGGCCGTGCGTGGGGCGCAGGTGCGGGAGCCAGCCGAGCCAGGACCACTCGGCGGCGCGCTCCGGTGTGGGCCGTGCGCGGTCCGTGCTGAGCAGCACGATCTCCAGGGCGTCGGGGGAGTGCAGCGCCGCGAGCTGGGCGACGACGGCACGGGCGAGCCCCGTGAGCCGCTCGCGCGGTCCCGCGAGGCCGAGTGCGCCCGCCTCCCGCAGGCTGACCGTCACGGGGACGGCGGGCAGCAGGCCGCGCTCGTCCGGGGCCGTGCGGTCGACCGTGCCGAGCCGGACCGCGAGCGCCTCTGGGTGGCCGGGCCCGCGCTCCCAGAGCCGGGGCCCTGGACCGAGCGCCGTGAGCAGCAGGGCCGCGGGATCGGGCCAGGACTCCGGGGTCCGCGCGGCGGCGGCCACCGCGAGGTCCTCGGGGGTGGGAGCCGCCGACTGCGGGTAATCGGCGTCGCTCCCCGATGTTCCGTACGCGTCGTCCTCGTGGCCGGTCTGTCCGGGCTCCTCGTCGCGGGCGCCCGTGAACCGCCGGGCCCAGGCGGAGAGGCCGCCCCGCTTGCGGAGGGTGCGCGGCACGGTCGTCCCGCGCGCGGGGGTGCCGGTGCGGGTGCTCTCGGTGTCCGGGGCGCCGCCCTGCTGGGGCACGAGCGGCACATCGGTGAGGGAGGTCTGGCCGTACGCCCCTTGCGCTCCCTGCGCCCCGCCCCAGCCGTCGTCGCCCGCGGAACCCCAGCCCGCGGAGCCGAATGCGTGATGGGTGCCGCCGGAGGGCGCGTGGCCCGCTTCAGGGGGCGCACTCCGGGGGTCGTCGCCGCTCGGGCCGCTCGCGGCGACCCGCACGCGCACGTGCCCCTCGCCGTCGGCGGCCGTCGGCAGCGCGCCGCCCGTTCCGTCCCCGGTGGTGAGCCGCAGCGCGGACTCGCCGAGCCGCAGCAGGGAGCCGGGGGAGAGGCGCACCGGGTGGTCGGTGATCTCGCGGCCGTCCACCGTCGTGCCGTTCGTGGACCCCAGGTCCGTGACGGTCACCTGGCCGTCCGGGGCGAGCGTCACCGCGCAGTGCAGCCGCGAGACGTCCGGGTCGTCCAGCGGGACATCGGCGTCCCCGGAGCGGCCGACGCGGATCTGGCCGCCGTGCAGGAGGTGCACGCCGCCCGCGTCGGGGCCCGCGATCACGTGCAACTGGGCGGCGGCTGCCGCGAGTTCGGGTCCGGGTTCGGCGGGGGAGCCGAGCGAGAGCACCGCTCCGTCGATGAGCGGGGGCTCCCCGACGGTGCAGCGCTGGGCGTCGAGCCGCTCCGACTCCGCGTACAGGACGACGGGTCCTTCGCCGCCCGCGACGGCCGCGGCGAGACCGGAGGCGACAGTGGCGAGCGCGGTCCCGGCCGGGGCGGTGACCAGCACGTCACAGGCGCCGCGCGGCACGGCAGGGCGGCCTTGGGGCTCGGCGGTCTGGCCGCTGCGCGGCCCGAGGACGGTCAGCCGGATCTGCATCGCCGTCAGCGGTCCCTTCTGCCCTTGCCGCAGGGCGCGGGGACGCGCGCTGTACTCGCGCTGTGATTCCCCCCACCGCACACGGCCACGTCGGCCAGTAACAAGAAGGCATCTTCGCACCTGCCGCTGACAACACGCCCGGCGGCCACCCGTAAGTGATCTTGATTGGTCGGCTCTGCTCGGAAAAGTGCCTGCTTGGACCGTTGCGATCGTCAGTCGGCGCATCGTGACGAAGGTCAATTCGACGCCCATCGGCAACCAACGGCCCCGGTGGAGCGTCTTTCCACCGAACAGCTATCCGGTCACCTGTCCGGTCACCCGGTGGCCGGGTCGGAATGAGACCGGCCGGTGCCCCGTTCGGCGGCACTAGAGTGGGTCGGAACACCTTCCGGCGGGTAGCCGGGTACGGACAGACCAGTCAGATCAGTAGATCAGCAGGGAGCCTGACGTGCGGCCGGTAGGCAGCAAGTACCTGCTCGAGGAGCCGCTCGGTCGCGGCGCCACGGGCACCGTCTGGCGGGCCCGCCAGCGCGAGACCGCGGGTGCCGAGGCGGCAGTCCCGGGCCAGCCCGGCGAGACCGTCGCGATCAAGGTCCTCAAGGAGGAACTCGCCAACGACGCGGACATCGTGATGCGCTTCCTGCGCGAGCGATCCGTCCTGCTCAGGCTCACGCACCCGAACATCGTGCGGACCCGTGACCTGGTCGTCGAGGGAGAGCTCCTCGCCCTGGTCATGGACCTGGTCGAAGGCCCTGACCTGCACCGCTACCTCCGCGAGAACGGCCCGTTCTCGCCGGTCGGTGCGGCCCTCATGACCGCCCAGATCGCCGACGCCCTCGCAGCGAGCCACGCGGACGGAGTCGTGCACCGCGACCTGAAGCCCGCGAACGTCCTGCTCAAGCAGGACGCCGACGGCTCGATGCACCCGATGCTCACCGACTTCGGCATCGCGCGCCTCGCCGACTCCCCGGGTCTGACCCGCACCCACGAATTCGTCGGCACGCCCGCGTACGTGGCGCCCGAGTCCGCCGAGGGCCGCCCGCAGACCAGCGCGGTCGACATCTACGGCGCGGGCATCCTCCTGTACGAGCTCGTCACCGGCAGCCCGCCCTTCGGCGGCGGCTCGGCCCTCGAGGTCCTGCACCAGCACCTGAGCGCCGAACCGCGCCGGCCCTCCACGGTCCCCGACCCGTTGTGGACGGTCATAGAACGCTGCCTCAGCAAGAACCCCGACCACCGCCCCAGCGCCGAGAACCTCGCGCGCGGCCTGCGGGCCGTCGCGGAGGGCGTGGGCGTGCACGCGTCCAGCGCGCAGATCGCCGCCGCGGAGGGTGTGGGGGCCCTTCTCATGCCCGACCCGTCGCCCGCCGCGGTGCCGGGCACGGCCGGTGCGGCCGACCCCACCCAGGTGCTTCCGAACAACGCGGGGTCGTACGACCCGAGCGCGGCGACGAGCGTCATGCACAGCACCGGCGGCCCCGGTTCCGGGGACGCCGACCCGACGTCGGTGCTCCCCACCGGCAGCGGCAACCGGGGTGGGGCCGATCCGACGGCGGTCATGCCGCCCGTGCCGCCTGGCCAGCCCGGCGGCACCCCCGACGACCAGCATCCCTGGCAGAACCAGATGCGGGCGGCCCGGGACCGCAACGAACAGACGCAGGTCCAGTCGTACGTGGACCCCAACGACGACCCGCTGCGCCGCCGCCCCCAGCGCCAGGTGGCCCGCCCGCCGCAGCAGCAGCCGCAGCAGCGCCCCCAGCAGTACGCGCCGCAGCAGCAGCGCCAGCAGCGTCCTCAGCAGCAGTACGCTCCCACGCCCCAGCCCCAGCAGCAGTACGCGCCGCCGCAGCAGACGCCGCCCCAGCAGCCGCCCGCGGGACGGCCGCCGCGTGAGCCCAGGGAACCCAGGCAGCGCGGCTCGAACCCGAACCGGATGAAGATCCCGGGTCTCGGCTGCCTCAAGGGGTGCCTCTTCACGATCATCATCCTCTTCGTGGCGAGCTGGCTCGTCTGGGAGCTGAGCCCGCTCCAGGAGTGGATCGGCACGACGAAGGGTTACTGGGAACAGCTGACGGACTGGTACGACACGGTCTCGGGCTGGATGGGCAAAGTGAGCGGCAACTAGCCGTGCCCGGCTGCCCTGCGGTCAGTGATGGGCGAATCCCCGACCGACTCTGGGGATTTGTCGACACCTGCAGGGTGATTTCTGCTCCTGGAGTGAAGGTTGGCGTCGAGGCCGCGTAGCTTTGTCGCCAACACGCATCCGTAGGAGCAGTCTTGGCACGCAAGATCGGCAGCCGGTACACCGCCCACCAGATCCTTGGTCGGGGCAGCGCCGGCACGGTGTGGCTCGGCGAGGGACCCGAGGGTCCCGTCGCCATCAAGCTGCTGCGCGAGGACCTGGCGTCCGACCAGGAGCTCGTCGGCCGCTTCGTCCAGGAGCGCACGGCACTCCTCAGCCTCGACCACGCGCGCGTGGTGGGCGTCCACGACCTGGTGGTGGACGGCAACGACCTCGCCCTGGTGATGGACCTGGTCCGTGGCACGGACCTGCGCACCCGCCTGGACCGCGAACGGCGCCTGGCTCCGGAAGCGGCGGTGGCGATCGTCGCGGACGTCGCGGACGGCCTCGCGGCGGCGCACGCGGCGGGGATCGTGCACCGTGACGTGAAGCCGGAGAACGTGCTGCTCGACATGCAGGGCCCGCTGGGCCCCGGCGGCTCGCACCCCGCCCTCCTCACGGACTTCGGCGTCGCCAAACTGATCGACTCCCCGCGCCGCACCCGCGCGACAAAGATCATCGGTACGCCCGACTACCTCGCCCCGGAGATCATCGAGGGCCTGCCCCCGCGCGCGGCCGTCGACATCTACGCGCTCGCGACCGTCCTGTACGAACTCCTCGCGGGGTTCACGCCGTTCGGCGGAGGCCACCCCGGGGCGGTCCTTCGCCGCCACGTGACGGAAACGGTTGTGCCGCTGCCCGGCATCCCGGACGAGCTCTGGCAGCTGATGGTCCAGTGCCTGGCGAAGGCCCCGGCGTCCCGCCTGCGCGCCTCGGAGCTCGCGGCACGGCTGCGGGAGCTGCAGACGCTGGTGGCGGGGATGCCGCCGCTCGACGTGGACGAGCCGGATACGGAGCCGCTCGCCGAGGAGGCGGAGGAGGAACCGGCGCCGGAGCCGGCCCAGGGCGCCCCGCGCCGCGGAGCGGTCCCCCTCGTCCCCGGGTCGTCCCCCGACTCGAACCGCGACACGCACACCTCCATGCGCGTCCCGGGCCCCGACGAACTCGCCGGGGGCGCCCGCGGCACGGCCCGCGCCCCTCGCGCGTCCGGGGCGGCCCGCCCCGGCTCGGCGCGTCATCGGGCATCGGCGCGGCGCCGCAGGATCACGCTCGGCGTGGCGGGGGCGGTCCTTGTGGCCGCGGCAGGCATCGGCACCTGGGCCGCCACGAACGGCGACGACGCCGACGCAACCCCCCAGGACCAGAAAAACTCCTCCCCCGCAACACCGTGACCCCCACCCGGAGATCCCCCTGCCCGCCGCTTCGCGGCGGATTTCCCCGCCCACCCACCCGTTTACCCCGGGTGATCGGGTGGGCGGGCGGGGAAATTCCGTCGCGAATCGGCGGTTCAGGCTTGGCCGGAGCGGGCCGGTAAGCGGAGGCAGGGGCCGGGCCTGGCTGGGGTGGCCGGGCGGGAGACGTCCGCCGCGGAGCGGCGGGCCAGGGCCAGGGCCTGGGCCCGGGCAAGCCGCCCGGCAGGGGCGGCGACCATGCCCCCGTAGCCGCGAGGGAAGACCGCTTGCCCCCAGCCGTTAGGCTGGACCCGTGGCAGTCGTCGATGTATCCGAAGAGCTCAAGTCCCTCTCCTCGACCATGGAGTCGATCGAGGCCGTCCTGGACCTCGACAAGCTGAGGGCAGACATCGCTGTGCTCGAGGAGCAGGCGGCCGCGCCGTCCCTGTGGGACGACCCCGAAGCGGCACAGAAGATCACCAGCAAGCTGAGCCACCTCCAGGCGGAGGTTCGCAAGGCCGAGGCGCTCCGTAACAGGATCGACGACCTCAGCGTGCTCTTCGAGATGGCCGAGGAGGAGGACGACCCGGACACCCGCGCCGAGGCCGAGACCGAGCTCACGGCCGTCAAGAAGGCGCTGGACGAGATGGAGGTCCGCACCCTCCTCTCCGGCGAGTACGACGCCCGCGAGGCGCTCGTCACCATCCGCGCGGAAGCCGGCGGCGTGGACGCCTCCGACTTCGCCGAGAAGCTGCAGCGCATGTACCTGCGCTGGGCCGAGCGCCACGGCTACAAGACGGAGCTCTACGAGACGTCGTACGCGGAAGAGGCCGGCATCAAGTCGACCACCTTCGCCGTCCAGGTCCCGTACGCCTACGGAACGCTCTCGGTCGAGCAGGGCACCCACCGTCTCGTCCGCATCTCGCCCTTCGACAACCAGGGCCGTCGCCAGACCTCCTTCGCCGGAGTCGAGATCCTCCCGGTCGTCGAGCAGACCGACCACATCGAGATCGACGAGTCCGAGCTGCGCATCGACGTCTACCGCTCGTCGGGCCCCGGCGGCCAGGGCGTGAACACGACCGACTCCGCGGTCCGCCTGACGCACCTGCCGACCGGCATCGTCGTCTCCTGTCAGAACGAGCGCTCGCAGATCCAGAACAAGGCGAGCGCGATGAACGTCCTTCAGGCCAAGCTCCTCGAGCGCCGCCGCCAGGAGGAGCAGGCGAAGATGAACGCCCTCAAGGGGGACGGCGGCAATTCCTGGGGCAACCAGATGCGTTCGTACGTCCTGCACCCGTACCAAATGGTCAAGGACCTGCGCACGGACTGCGAGGTGGGTAACCCCGAGTCCGTTTTCAACGGCGAGATCGACGGTTTCCTCGAAGCCGGAATTCGCTGGCGCAAGCAGCAGGAGAAGTAAGCGCCGCTTTATCGACAAGGCAACGTGAGGCAACTGCGGCCCAAGAGGCGGCAGTTGCCTTTTACGTCACAGTCACATCTCCGTACGCCGGTCAACTGCTGCTATTTCAGACATCGCTCGCGCAACGACCTTGACGTTGCTCTGGAAACTGGAAAGGCTAGCGAGCGGCATGCGTATCTCTGGGGCGCGTGTGATCTGTGGGGGGCGGATTCAGCGCTCCTGACGAACGCGGACCCGGACGCTGCCTCACTGACGATTCAGCTACTGGGGGTAGCAGCCAGATGACCAAGAAGACGCGGATCCGCGTTGCACGCATAGCGGCCGGTGCGGTGATAGCCGCCGGTGCTTCGCTGACCGCCGCGGGTGCCGCTTCGGCCCTCGACGTCGGCGTCGACCTCGGCGGCGGTGTGGGCGCAAGCGCCAGCGCCGACGAGAACGGCATCGGGGTCGACGTCGGCCTCGGCGGCGACGAGACCGAGGACCCCACTGACCCCACTCCGCCCACGGAGATCCCGACGGAGCCCACCGAGGACCCGACGGAGCCCACCGAGGACCCGACGGAGCCCACCGAGGAGCCCACGGAGCCCACCGAGGACCCGACGGACCCGGGTACGCCCACCGACGACCCGACGGACCCCTCGGACCCGGGTACGCCCACCCAGGACCCCAGCGACCCCGGTAACGGCAACGGCACCGGTGGTGGCGGCAACGACAACGACCCTGACGGCGGCGCCAACAACCCCGTCGAGCAGGGCAAGGGCAAGGACAGCCTGACCGACACGGGCACCGCCCCGGTCGAGCAGGGTGACAAGGCCGACAAGGGTGAGCTCGCCGAGACGGGTGCCGCCGAGACCACGTTCCTGCTGATCGGTGCCGCGACGATGATCGCCGGCGGCATCGGCTTCCGCATTCTGCCGCGCTTCGTCGGCAACCGCGGTGCCGCTGCCTGATCCAGGGCGACGACATGAAAGAAGGGCCCGGAGCATCCAGCTCCGGGCCCTTCTTTTTCATGTCCTGGCACGCGCTCCGGCGTACTGGGCGGCGTGCTCTAAGCGGTCTGGTGCGCCAGCAGAGCCACCGCCGCTATCAGCACGACGAGTACCCCTATCAGAGCCGCAGGGCTGAGGCCGCCGAACGGCCCCTCTTGCTGCATGCGCTCGCGATTGACCCGGCACACGGGGCAGCGGCCTTCGCTCACGGGCGCCGCGCAGTTCGCGCACACCAACCTGTCGTAGGTCATGCGCTCCTCCTCCCGCACAGTCACAGCCTGCCCAACGCTAGGGGGAACTCAACCGTTCCCCCTACCACTGTGCCAGCTTCCACGAGTTTCGGCGCGGCCCGCCCGTCCTCGTCGGTTTCCGACTGTTACGTTCCGTGGTATATCCGCGACAATTTGCGCAACTCAGGACGCTGACTGCGCTCGCGTACCGGCTTCGCGTATGGTCACGCTCACCTACCCCCGGCGACCCGTGGTGCATCCGTGATCCGATTCGACAACGTCTCCAAGGCCTACCCCAAGCAGACCCGGCCCGCCCTCCGGGATGTCTCTCTGGAGATCGAAAAGGGCGAGTTCGTCTTCCTGGTGGGCTCTTCCGGCTCCGGAAAGTCCACCTTCCTGCGTCTTGTCCTGCGCGAAGAGCGCACCAGCCACGGCCAGGTGCACGTCCTCGGCAAGGACCTCGCCCGCCTCTCCAACTTCAAGGTGCCGCACATGCGGCGCCAGTTGGGCACCGTCTTCCAGGACTTCCGTCTCCTTCCGAACAAGACGGTCGCCGAGAACGTCGCCTTCGCGCAGGAAGTCATCGGCAAGTCCCGCGGCGAGATCCGCAAGTCCGTGCCGCAGGTCCTCGACCTCGTCGGCCTCGGCGGCAAGGAGGACCGGATGCCCGGCGAGCTCTCCGGTGGTGAGCAGCAGCGGGTGGCGATCGCGCGAGCCTTCGTCAACCGTCCCAAGCTCCTGATCGCCGACGAGCCGACCGGCAACCTCGACCCGCAGACGTCGGTCGGCATCATGAAGCTGCTCGACCGGATCAACCGGACCGGCACGACCGTCGTCATGGCGACCCACGACCAGCAGATCGTGGACCAGATGCGCAAGCGGGTCATTGAGCTGGAGAAGGGCCGTCTCGTCCGCGACCAGTCGCGCGGCGTTTACGGCTACCAGCACTGACGACCCGTACTGATCCACTGAAAGGACGCCATGCGCGCCCAGTTCGTCCTGTCGGAGATCGGCGTCGGTCTCCGCCGTAATCTCACGATGACCTTCGCGGTCATCGTCTCCGTGGCCCTCTCGCTCGCCCTGTTCGGCGGCTCGCTGCTCATGCGTGACCAGGTGAGCACGATGAAGGGCTTCTGGTACGACAAGGTCAACGTCTCGATCTTCCTCTGCAACAAGGGTGACGCCGAGCAGGACCCCAAGTGCGCCAAGGGCGCGGTCACGAACGAGCAGAAGGAACAGGTCAAGGTCGACCTGAAGAAGATGCCCGTCGTGGAGAAGGTCGAGTACGAATCGGCCGACGACGCGTACAAGCACTACAAGGAGCAGTTCGGCGACTCCCCGCTGTCCAGCTCCCTCACGCCGGACCAGATGCAGGAGTCGTACCGCATCAAGCTGAAGGACCCGGAGAAGTACCAGGTGGTCGCGACCGCCTTCTCCGGGCGTGACGGCGTGCAGTCCGTGCAGGACCAGAAGGGCATCCTGGAGAACCTCTTCGGGCTGCTCAACGGCATGAACTGGGCGGCGCTCGCGGTGATGGCGCTGATGCTCGTCGTCGCGCTGATGCTGATCGTCAACACGGTGCGTGTTTCCGCGTTCAGCCGGAGACGTGAAACCGGGATCATGCGGCTCGTCGGTGCTTCCAGTTTCTACATCCAGATGCCGTTCATCATGGAGGCCGCCGTCGCCGGGCTCATCGGTGGCGGTGTCGCCTGCGGGATGCTCCTCGTGGGCCGGTACTTCATCATCGACCACGGCCTCGCGCTCTCCGAGAAGCTGAATCTGATCCAGTTCATCGGGTGGGACGCGGTCCTGGCCAAGCTGCCGCTTGTGCTCGCGATCAGCCTGCTGATGCCCGCGCTCGCCGCGTTCTTCGCGTTGCGCAAGTACCTGAAGGTGTGACAAAACCCGCTCGAGTGTCGGGGCGCTGTGCGGTTCAACCGACCGTACGGCGCCCTTCGTTGTCCTAGACTCACCGGCATGTCAGGCCCCGACCGGTTCTGCGACCGGCTCTCCCGGCCCCGCCGTATCCGCCGCGGGGCGACCCTGACGTTGGTGTTCGCGAGCGTGCTCGCCACCGGTGCGGCCACCGGGTCCTGGGACGACGTGGCCGACGAAGGCCGGAAGTCGCCTGCTCCTTCCACTTCCACCCGTTCCGTCGCCTCATCCACTGACGCCGCCTCCGAAGCGGCCGATGCGGCCGCGGAGGCGATGGCCGACGGCAAGTCCGGCGAGGAGGCCGCGGAGGACGCCGTCAGCCGCAGCGGTGACCGCTGGGGTGCGGTGTACTCCCCCGGGGAGTATCAGGAGTTCGAGCAGTCCCTGGACGGCGCGTACACCGGCGTCGGCCTCTGGGCCAGGCGCGCGGCCGACGGGCGCATCGAGGTGTCCCGGGTCCAGCGCGGTGGCCCCGCCGGACAGGCCGGCATCCGCGAGGGCGATCAGCTCGGCAGCATCGACGGCAAGCGCGTCGCGGGCCTTCCCGTCACCGAGGTCGTGTCCCTGCTGCGCGGCACCCGCGCGGGCAGCCCGGTCGAGCTCGGCCTGAAGCGGGGCACGCGCGCGTGGAGCGAGACGCTGCACCGGGCCCGCCTCTCCACGGACTCCGTCACGGTCACGCAGCTCGCGGGCGGCGCCGTCCTGATCAAGGTCGAGGCCTTCACCAAGGGGTCGGGCGAGCGCGTACGTTCCGCGGTGCGGGACGCTCCCAAGGGCGCCGGGATCCTGCTCGACCTGCGCGGCAACTCCGGGGGTCTGGTGTCGGAGGCGGTCACCGCGGCCTCGGGGCTCGTCGACGGGGGCCTGGTGGCCACGTACGACGTACGCGGGCGGCAGAAGGCCCTGCACGCGGAGCGGGGCGGTGACACCACCAGACCCGTGGTCACCCTGGTCGACGGCGGCACGATGAGCGCGGCCGAGCTGCTCACGGGCGCCCTGCAGGATCGAGGCCGCGCGGTCGTGGTGGGCTCGCGGACCTTCGGCAAGGGCTCGGTCCAGATGCCGAGCCGGCTGCCCGACGGCTCGGTCGCCGAGCTGACGGTCGGGCACTACCGCACACCTTCGGGGCAGGCGGTCGACGGCCGGGGCATCACCCCGGACCTGGAGGCCGAGGACAGCGCCGAGAGACGGGCCGAGACAGTATTGACTGGCCTCGGACCCCCCTCGTAGTGCGAAAATGGCCTGACTATGGCCAAGGAAAAGGTAAAGCGCAAGGCCGCGAAGGCCGCTGAGAAGGCCCCTGCCCGGAAGATGATCGCGCAGAACAAGAAGGCGCGGCACGACTACCACATCATCGACACGTACGAGTGCGGCCTCGTCCTGATGGGCACCGAGGTCAAGTCGCTGCGGATGGGCAGAGCCTCCCTGGTGGACGGCTTCGTGCACATCGACGGCGGCGAGGCGTGGCTGCACAACATCCACGTCCCGGAGTACGTGCAAGGGACCTGGACCAACCACTCCGCCACGCGGAAGCGCAAGCTCCTGCTGCACCGCGCGGAGATCGACAAGCTGGACTCCAAGTCGCAGGAGACGGGTCACACGATCGTGCCCCTTGCCCTGTACTTCGTGGACAGCCGGGTCAAGGTCGAGATCGCCCTTGCCAAGGGCAAGAAGGAGTACGACAAGCGCCAGACGCTCAAGGAGAAGCAGGATCTGCGCGAGACGAACCGCGCGGTCGCAGACGTCAAGAAGCGTCAGCGCAGCGCCTAGCTGGCGGCGCCCGGCCCGCGGCCGGAGGGGCACGCGGGAATTGGCTGGCCCCGTCGGGCGTTGGTCACGTACGATGGGCACTGCCCCGCACAGCCGGGGCGCGCATTGATAAAAAAACATGGGGATGATCGGTTTCGACAGCGGATGTCGAAGCAGGGGAAGCGAGCCGAGGAAGCGACAATGATCTCGTAAACCACCTGTCGCAACCAATAATCGCCAATTCCAAGAGCGATTCCCAGTCCTTCGCCCTCGCTGCTTAATTAGCAGTGAGTGAAGGACCCTTAATGGGTGTCAGCCCGGGGGTGTTCCCGACCCGGATCCTGGCATAATTTAGGGAACTAAACCGTCGAGCCCGGTCACGGGGTTCGGCGGGAAATCAAACAGTGACTGGGCCCGTCGGAGACTTGTTCGCGAGATCACCGGGGCCGAGAAAATCGTAGCGAACTGCGCTCGGAGAAGCCCTCCTTTTGCACCGTTGGACGCGGGTTCGATTCCCGCCATCTCCACAATTCCCATGTGAGGTTGAAGCCTCCTGGCCACTGGCCAGGGGGCTTTTTCCGTGTCCGGGGAACGGAAACGGAGCGGGAACGGTGGGGCGGGGCGGGCGCTGGGGCGAACGGGCGGGCACATCCTCTGGGCATGTGACTCGTTACTGCATCCGAGTGCAGGTTCCAGACAGCCCGGCGCGCAGAGGCCGGGCTGAGTACGCAAGTGCAGGAGGCAGTCGCTTGGATGCCACCGTCACTCTATTCGGCTCCCTTCTCGCCAGCCTCGGAGTTCTGGGCGCGGCAGTGGTGGCGTATCTCGGCAAACGCGGGGAGAACGCGCTTACCGGTTACTCCAGCCTCACGGAGAAGCTCCAGACAGAGCGGGACCGGTTGGAGCGCCAGGTCGCCGAACGCGACACGAAATTAGCCGAGTTAAACGCTCTGCACGTCCATGACCAGAGCGAGATCGCCCGGCTGCTCAACGACAACCAACGGCTCGGAGGCACTCCGTGATCCAGCTCGAGCGTGTCCTGGCCCACCGTTGGCGCAGTGTGTTCCTCGTCTGTGTGCTTGTGGCGCTCTCCGGTGTCGCGGCGCTGCTCTGGGCCCGTATCGACGCCGGTGACCGCCGTGCGGACCGGCTGTCCACGGAGGCGGACCGGCGCGGCGAGGCCGTGTCCACCCTGGCCCGGGATGTACGGACCCTGCGCGCGCAGGTCCGCGCCCACGGTGACACCCCCGCCGCGCCGGACCCCTCCGACGCCGTGGACGACCTCCTGACCCGGGTACGGGTGCCCGCATCGGCGCCCGGTTCGCCCGGCGCGGACGGCGCGGACGGGACACCGGGGGAGCAGGGCACGCGGGGGACCGGCGGCCGGAACGGGGATCGGGGCGCGGCCGGGGGCCCCGGGAGACCGGGATCGCCCGGTCGGCCAGGACCGACCGGGGCCGCGGGCTCGGACGGCACGACCGGCGAACAGGGTCCGGAAGGACCGGCAGGGGCGGCGGGCCCTTCGGGCTCGGACGGCGCCGACGGTGCTGACGGCTCCCATGGCTCCGACGGCGCGGGCGGCGCCTCGGGTCCCACAGGCCCCCAGGGACCGGCCGGTCCCGCGGGCCCCCGCGGCGAGCGTGGCCCCAAGGGAGAGACGGGCGACGCCGGTTCCCCCTGCCCCGGGGGCTACAGCCTCCAGCAGCCCCCGGGCGACCCCGACGCCCTGGTCTGCCGCCGCGACGGCGTGACCCCCGCAGACCCCGCACCGGCCCTCCTGCTGCTGCCCGCGCTCCTGCCCCGGTGCCGCAGGATGCCTGGTGCGGCGGACTGACGGGGTGCTGTGCGCACGGGCGGGGTGATCCGAAGCCCCGCCGCCCCGCTGACCCGCCGCGCCGCCCCGCTCTCCTCCGGCTCCCCGCGCTCCTGCCCGGTGCCGCCGGACGCCTGTCGCGCCGGACTGACAGCGGGCCGCGGCGCCACAGCGGAGGGTGCGGCGCCCAGCGAAGGACACGGCAGAGATGTCCGGAGTGGGGTCTGTCGCGGGGGGCCCGAGTCGGGGATGCTCCTGGGTCATGAGTAGACCCGTGAGACGCGTCAACGCCCGTATGCGCCACTGGATCTGGCCCGCCGTGCTCGGCGTCGCGGCGGCCACCCTCTCCGTCAGCTCGCCCGCCGGGGCCGACTCCGACCGCAGCGGCCTGCCCGAAGCCATCGACACCGTCCTCGGCGATCCGAGGATGGAGGGCGGCGCCGCGAGCGTCGTCGTCGCCGACGCCGCGTCCGGTGACGTGCTCTACCAACACCTGCCGAGCGGGCGCCTGATGCCCGCGTCCAACACCAAGCTGCTGACCTCGACGGCGGCCATGGAGCAGCTCGGCCCCGACCACCGCTTCACCACCGATGTGCTCACCGACGGCAAGCAGCACGGCCCCGTCCTCTCCGGTGACCTCTACCTGCGCGGCACCGGCGACCCGACGACGCTGGCCAAGGACTACGACCAGCTCGCCGCGGAGATCGCCGACTCGGGGGTCCGGAAGGTCTCGGGGCGGCTTGTCGCGGACGACACCCGGTTCGACGACAAGCGCATCGGCGACACCTGGTCCGGGGACGACGAATTCGCGTACTACGCCGCCCAGATCTCCGCACTGAGCGTCGCCCCGGACACCGATTACGACACCGGCACCGTCATCGTCGAGGCCACGCCAGGAGCGAAGGCCGGGGACAGGCCCAAGGTGACGGTCACCCCGAAGACGGACTACGTGGACGTCGACAACAGCGCCAAGACCGTCGCCGCGGGCGGCGAGGACACGCTCACCATCGAGCGCGAGCACGGCACCAACACGATCACGGTCACCGGCACCGTTCCGGTGGGGGGTTCCGCCACCAAGGAGTGGATCACCGTCTGGGAGCCGACCGGATACGCGGCGGCGATCTTCCGGGACGCGCTGAAGGCGCACGGGGTGCGGGTGAGCGGGCCGACCAAGGCCGGGCTCGCCACACCCAAGGGCGCGCGGCAGCTCGCGTCGCACGACTCCATGCCGCTGAAGGAGCTGATGGTCCCCTTCATGAAGCTCTCCAACAACATGCACGCGGAGAACCTCACGAAGGCGATGGGGCACGCGGCGACGGGCCGGCCCGGAAGCTGGCCCGACGGACTCGCCTCGATCAGCGCCTACTTGAAGACCGCCGGTGTCGACCCCGGCAAGGTGCGCCAGGTCGACGGCTCCGGGCTCTCGCGCAAGGACAACGCCCCCGCCGAGCAGCTGATCAAGCTCCTTCTCTCGGTGAAGGGCGAGCCCTGGTACGCCGACTGGTACAAGTCACTTCCGGTGGCCTGCGACCCGGACAAGTTCGTCGGCGGGACGCTTCGCACGCGCATGTGCGGGACTCCGGCGGCCCTGAACGTACGGGCGAAGACGGGGTCGTTGACCGCGGCGTCCGCGCTTTCGGGGTACGTGAAGGACGCGGGCGGGCGTGAGCTGGTGTTCAGCATCATCCTGAACAACTACATGCCCTCTTCGGTGAAGGCCCTGGAGGACGCGATCGTCGTGACGCTCGCCAAGTCGACCGAGGACAAGGCCGTGCCGGTCATGCCGCGCTCGCGGCGCGCGGCCGAGCCGAGCGGGGATCTGGAGTGCTCGTGGCGCAAGCCTGCGCGATGCTGAGCAGCAGGGCGCAGCACGCGGCGGTGACCGGGACCGCGTAACCCTGGGCGGGGCTCAGGTGCTCCACCGTCCAGCCGCCCGCCGCGGCGCCGCACGCGATGCCCCCGAGGATGCCGGTGACGGCGAGGGTCATGCCCTCGTTCAACCGGCCCTCGGGGGTCCGCTGTTGGACCAGGGTCATGCCGGTGACCATCGTCGGTGCCGTCGCCATTCCGGCGACAAGGAGAGCCCCGGCGAGCACAAGGAGTGATCCGGTGAGCGTGGCGGCCAGGAGCGGCAGCGTCATCAGGGCCGCCATCGCGGTGACGCACAGGATGTGGCGGCGGTGCAGGGGCCCGCTCGGCTTGAGCGTTCCGTAGAGGAGGCCCGCCGCGCAGGAGCCCGCGGCCTGGAGCGCGAGGATCGCACCCGCGGCCGCCTTGTGCCCCTGCGTGTCCGCGTAGGCGATCGTCACGACCTCCATCGAGCCGAAGACGGCGCCGGTGGCGAGGAAGGCGGCGAGCAGTGCGGGCATCCCGCGCGCGTGGAGGGGCGATTTCTCCTTCGTGGTCGTACGTCCCCGGGGCGGCGGTTCCGTGGTGCGCTGGGCGGCGAAGAGCAGGACGCCGGTCAGGAGCAGCACGACTCCGATGAGGGTGCCCGCCTCCGGGAAGAGCGCTCCGCACAGGAAGGCCGCGAGTACGGGACCGAGCATGAAGCACAGCTCGTCCGCCGCCTGCTCGAAGGAGTTGGCGGTGTGCACGGCCCGCTCGTCGTCCTTGAGGAGGTGGGCCCAGCGGGCGCGGGACATGCCGCCGGTGTTGGGGGTCGTGGCCGTCGCTGCGTACGAGGCGAACAGGGTCCAGTCGGGCGCTCCGTAGTGCACGCACAGCAGCAGGGAGAGCGAGCCGAGCGCGGCGATCGCGGTGGCGGGGACGGCGATCCGGGCCTGGCCGTACCGGTCCACGAGGCGGGCGGTCCATGGGGCCACGAGGGCGGTGGTGGCGAGGCCCGTCGCAGTGACGGCCCCTGCGAGGGCGTACGAACCGCGCGCCCCGGCGATCATGATGACGGCGCTCACGCTGAACATCCCCATGGGGAGGCGGGCGATGAGGTTGCCGATGGTGAAGGCGGTGGCTCCGGGTATGCGGAAGAGGCGGGCGTAAGGGTTGCGGCGGCCAGGTGTGTGGTGTTCGGCGGGGCGGCTGGGCGCATGGGGTTCGGCGGGCGGCATGGGATCACCCTCACCGGGGCGGTGGTGTGGGGTCCAACACCTTGTGGGGCCCGACTCACGCACTTCTGTTGTCAGTTCCCGTCTCGTGCCTCCTCCCTCCGCCCCCGCCCCCGCCCCCGCCCCCGCCCCCGCCCCCGTCCCCGTCGCCGTCCTCCGTCTCAGTCCACGTCCCCGTTGTACGTTCTCGGCGTGACAGACCTGGAACCCCGCCTCCTGCGCGCCTTCATGGCCGTCTCCGAAGAGCTGCACTTCACGCGGGCCGCCGCCCGGCTCTACGTCGCCCAGCAGGCGCTGAGCCGTGATGTGCGGCGCCTGGAGCGGGAGTTGGGTGCCGAGTTGTTCGTACGGACGACACGGCAGGTCACGCTGACGGTCGATGGCGAGCGGCTGCTGCCGTACGCGCGGCGGGTGCTCGACGCGCAGGACGACCTGGCCGCCGCCTTCGCGCGGGGCGCGCGCTCCGGCGGCGCGGCGGCCCGCCCGCTGCTCGTGGACCTGAACAGCGAGGGGCTCATCAGCGGGCGCATCCTGGAGCGGGCCCGCGAACTCGCCCCGGACTGCGAGCTGATGGCCCGCTTCGAGAGCGGCCTCACCTGGGCCGCCGCCGAGATGGTCGCCGGTCGCCTCGATGTCTCCTTCGGGCGGTACGCCGGACTCGAACCGGCCCTGCGGTCACGGCTCGCCCAGCAGCCAGTGCGGTACGAGCCGATGGCGGTGCTTCTGCCGCTCGGCCACCCCTTGGCCGATCTTGACGCGGTGCCGCTCGGCGCGCTCGCGGGGGAGAGCGTGTACGCGGGGGCGGGCAATCCGCGGACGCTGGAGTGGACCGACCTGGCGCACCGCCTCTTCGAGGGACGCGGCATCGAGGTGGCGCCGCCCGCGCCGCTCGCGGTGGGAGCCGAGGAGTTCGGGCGGGTCATGGCCAAGAACCGGAACCCCGTGCTCGCAGCCGTGGATTTTCCGGCCATGCCCGAGTCGGTCCTGCGGCCCTTGATCGATCCGGTACCACTGTCGCCTGTGTCGATGGTGTGGAGAAAGGGGCTCGTGCATCCGGGGGTCGACGCGCTGCGCGCGGCCGCGGCCGAACTCTCCGCGGCCGAGGGGTGGCTGCGCAGGCCCGAAGACGCATGGGTTCCGGCCACAGATGCGCTCATCATGGTGATACGGGACTGATGGATTAGTACGACTGTCACCGCTGTGCGCTACATTCATGGTCCGGGCGCGGTGTGATAGGGGGGCGCTCGGATCGGGTGGGGGCCCGGTCCGACGGCAAAAGTTGCCCGGAGTCGTGCGCGCCCGAGCCAGGTGATGTGGGGGTTGTGCGTACGCATGGAGAATTGGCGAGAAGATGCCCTACCGGAACACACCCATGATCCGAACGAGGTCACCGTTCAGATCGACGGGGTGGGGCGACAGCTGGCGGACCTGTCCGTCGAGAGTGGCCAAGAAGCGCCGGACGGGCCGGTTTTCGTCGACGAGACGGGCCGCCGCAGCCGGAGATACCGCCGAATAGGCGTGCTCGTCGGCATAGCCTGCGCCGTGTACGCGGTGATCATCGTAGGCACCCTGCTCTCGGGCAACTCCGACGCACCCTGGATCCCGGTCGACCCCAAGGACGAGAAGCCGGCGAGCAAGGTGGACACACCGAACCGCCCGGCCGACCCCCTCGACCCCTCGGCATCATCCGGCACGACACCGTCGCCCGGCGCTTCGGAGAGCGGCACCACCGCTCCCGCGACCGGTGGCGACGGCTCGGCCGACCCGTCCGAGACGGACGACGACAAAGCCGACGCGGGCGACGGAAAGCCCGACCCGGACCCCACGGGTGGCGGCGACCCCGACCCCGACCCGACGGACGGCGGCGGTAGCGGCGGCGGAGATCCCGACCCGACCGACGACCCCACGAAGCCGGGCACGGATCCGGACCCGACCGACGACCCCACCACGCCGGCACCGGACCCGTCGACCGAACCCCCGGGCGACGCGGGCGGCGGCGCCGGCGAAGTCCCCGTAATGCAGCCCGCCGGCGAACAGCAGTCCCCGCTGCGCGTCCAGGCGGCCGTCTATCAGTCCCCGCTCAGCTCCGGCCAGCAGCCCTCGGAGGGCTCACAGCGATGAACTCCCGCACCAACAGGGGCCGGTCCGCCGGTTCCCGGAACGGTCACGCCCAGACCCGGATCGGCCACGCCCAGACCCGGGGCAGTGGCGGCCAGACCCGGGGCGGTGGCGGCCGACGCCGCGCGCAGCCGGCCCGCGGCACCAAGCGGCGCAGACTCCCCCTGCGCTACCTCCTGCCCCTGCTCCTCCTCGTCGCCCTGATGGCGATGCTCATGCTGCGCGGCTACACGCACAGCGAGATCCTCGCCGACCACCGCGTCCGCCCGCCCGCGGGCACCGGCAAGGTCCCGGAGAAGATCCTCGAGGGCGGCCCGGTCATCGACACCCGCGGCGGCCACGAGGGCACGCTGAGCGTCCCCCGTCACCGGCTCGTGCTGACCTTCGACGACGGCCCGGACCCCGAGTGGACCCCCAAGGTCCTCGACGTGCTGAAGAAGCACCACGCGCACGGCGTCTTCTTCGTCACCGGCACGATGGCGTCGCGCTACCCCGACCTCGTCGAGCGCATGGTGGACGAGGGCCACGAGGTCGGCCTGCACACGTTCAACCACCCCGACCTGTCGTACCAGTCGCCGGGCCGCATCGACTGGGAGCTCTCGCAGAACCAGCTCGCCCTCGCGGGCGCCGCGGGCATCCGCACCTCCCTCTTCCGCCCGCCGTACTCGTCGTTCTCCGACGCCATGGACAACAAGTCCTGGCCGGTGACGAAGTACATAGGCGGCCGCGGCTATCTCACGGTCGTCAACAACACCGACAGCGAGGACTGGAAGCGCCCCGGCGTCGCCGAGATCATCCGCCGTGCCACGCCCAAGCACGGCGACGGCGCCGTCGTCCTGATGCACGACTCCGGCGGCAACCGTTCGCAGACGGTCGCCGCGCTCGACACCTTCCTGCCCGATCTGCAGGACAAGGGCTACCACTTCACGAACCTCACCGAGGCCCTGGACGCCCCCAGCGCGCACGCGCCCGTCTCCGGCATAGAGCTGTGGAAGGGCAAGGCCTGGGTCTTCCTGGTCGGTGTGTCGGAGAAGATCACCGGCGTACTCGTCGTCGCCCTCGCCGTCATCGGATCCCTGGTCCTTTTCCGCTTCGGCCTGATGCTGCTGCTCTCCGCGGTGCACGCGCGCAAGGTGCGCAGACGCGGCTTCCGCTGGGGCCCGGACATCACCGAACCGGTGTCGGTCCTCGTCCCCGCCTACAACGAGGCCAAGTGCATCGAGGCCACGGTCCGTTCGCTCATGTCCAGCGACCATCCCATCGAGATCATCGTCATCGACGACGGCTCGTCGGACGGCACGGCGCTGATCGTCGAGGGGCTCCGCCTCCCGAACGTACGCGTCGTGCGCCAGCAGAACGCGGGCAAGCCCGCAGCGCTCAACCGCGGTATAGCCAACGCCCGTTTCGACCTCATCGTGATGATGGACGGCGACACGGTCTTCGAGCAGTCCACCGTGCGCGAGCTGGTGCAGCCGTTCGGCGACCCGCGCGTGGGCGCCGTCGCGGGCAACGCGAAGGTCGGCAACAGGGACTCGCTGATCGGCGCCTGGCAGCACATCGAGTACGTGATGGGCTTCAACCTCGACCGCCGGATGTACGACATGCTCGGCTGCATGCCGACCATCCCCGGCGCCGTGGGAGCCTTCAGGCGTTCGGCACTCGAGCGGGTCGGCGGCATGAGCGACGACACGCTCGCCGAGGACACCGACATCACGATGGCGATGCACCGGGACGGCTGGCGGGTCGTGTACGCCGAGAAGGCGCGCGCGTGGACCGAGGCGCCGGAGACGGTGCAGCAGCTGTGGTCGCAGCGCTACCGCTGGTCGTACGGCACCATGCAGGCGATCTGGAAGCACCGCCGCTCGGTGATCGAGTCGGGCCCTTCGGGCCGCTTCGGCCGGGTCGGCATGCCGCTGGTGTCGCTCTTCATGGTGCTCGCGCCGCTCCTTGCCCCCCTGATCGACGTGTTCCTGCTGTACGGCCTTGTCTTCGGCCCCACACAGAAGACGATCATCGCGTGGCTCGGCGTGCTCGCCGTCCAGGCGGTGTGCGCGGCGTACGCCTTCCGGCTCGACCGCGAGCGCATGACCCATCTGATCTCGCTGCCACTGCAGCAGATCCTCTACCGGCAGCTGATGTACGTCGTGCTGCTGCAGTCCTGGATCACCGCCCTGACCGGAGGCCGCCTTCGCTGGCAGAAGCTCCGGCGCACGGGAGTCCTTGGAACACCGCCCTCGATTCCGCAGCAGCGGACGGGCAGCCCTGATCGGAGGCCCGTCGCATGACCTACCCCACGCAGCCGCTGCCCCAGGTGCCGCCGCCTCCGGGCCTTGCGGTGACCCCGGTGGGCTCGGCCCCTGCTCAGGTGGCTCCCGCCGCGGCCAAGAAGCCGGGCGGTCGGGACCGCTACTTCGACGTACTGCGCTCCCTGGCCCTGGTGCGCGTCGTCATCTACCACCTGTTCGGCTGGGCCTGGCTGACGATCATCTTCCCGTCCATGGGCGTGATGTTCGCGCTGGCGGGCGCCCTGATGGCGCGCTCCCTGAAGCGCCCCGCGTGGGGCGTGATCAGAGGCCGCATACGCCGGCTGCTCCCACCCATGTGGGCATTCAGCGCGGTGGCGCTCTTCCTGCTGTTCTACGGCGGCTGGAACGTGAGCAAGGACCCGGACCACGGGGGCACCTGGGGCCTGGTCAGCATGGTCAACTACGTCTTCCCGATCGGCGCCCCG
Source organism: Streptomyces sp. NPDC056486 (assembly GCF_042795295.1). NCBI lineage: Bacteria > Bacillati > Actinomycetota > Actinomycetes > Kitasatosporales > Streptomycetaceae > Streptomyces > Streptomyces sp. NPDC056486. The sequence goes on along the minus strand of NZ_JBHTSF010000018.1, from coordinate 22,505 downwards.
CCCTTCCCCTGGCACATCGGGGACAAGGCGGGCCTCCTGGAGGACACCTGGCCCGCGCAGGCGGCGGGCCCGCTCTGGTACATCCGCGCGTACCTCTGGTTCGTGATCGCGTCGCCGCTGCTGCTGTGGGCGTTCCGCAGGGTCCCGTGGGCGACGCTCTTCGCGCCCCTGGCCCTGACGGCGGTGCTCGCCACGGAGATCGTCAAGATCCCCGGCGAGACGGGCAACGCTGTCTCGGACTTCGCCGTGTACGGCAGCTGCTGGGTGCTGGGCTTCGCCCACCAGGAGGGCGTCCTCGCCCGCGTCCCGCGCTACATGGCGGTATCGGTATCAGCCCTGATCATGGCCTTCGGCCTGTGGTGGGCATCGGGCCACCTGGGCCCGGACGGCTGGGACCTGAACGACATCCCGCTCGCCCAGGCGGCATGGTCCTTCGGCTTCGTCGTCATCCTCTTCCAGTACTCGCCGTCGTGGCAGGAGCTCCCTGGCCGCCTGAAGCGGTGGGACAAGCTCATCACCCTCTCCAACAACCGAGCGGTGACGATCTACCTCTGGCACAACCTGCTGATCATGGCCACGGTGCCGATCATCGACCTGGCGTACGACCTGCCGTTCATGGAGGACGAGCAGTGGAGCTCGGCCCTGGACACCACGTACATGCTGTGGATGACCGTGCTTGTCTGGCCGCTGATCGGGCTGATGGTGATGGCGGTGGGCTGGATCGAGGACTTCGCGGCCAAGCGGAGCCCCAGGCTGTGGCCGAACGGGGCGAAGTCCCGTCGCTCCGCGGCGCCTTCGCGGGGCGGTGCGCACCGGGGCTGAGGCTCCGTCGCTTCGGGGCCGAGGCTTCGCCATGTCGGGGCGAGGCTCCGCCGCGGCGGGCTCAGTGGTGGTCCAGGCCCCCAGGTGCCCAGCCGCCGGATTCCGACCAGCTGTACAAGGGGCGCCCCTCTCGGCCGCTGGTCCGGAACGGCTTGCCCTGGTCGTCGATGCGCAGCACGTCGTGCCGCTCGCCGCTCGACCACTCAAGTTCCAGGTACCAACGCACGTCGTGCAGGTCGGAGTTGGCCTCGATGTAGAAGACCTGGGGGTCCTTCTCGCTGACCTTGTACGGGAAGTCGCGCTGGTCCGGCTCGGGCACGGCGCGCGGCGTCGCGTCGTCGAGATCGACGGTGAAGATCTTGTTGAACAGCTTGTCGCCGCAGTGGGTCCCCATCTGGAAGTTGTTCCAGGCCAGCGGTGCGCCGCTGCTCTGCACGCGGACGTTCATGTCCCGCAGGGTGACGGTCTCCTCGCCGGTGCCCTGCACGGTGAACGCGATGTACTGGTTGCGGGCCGAGACGGCACCGAGTTCCCCCACCCAGGCGGGCACGTCACCCTCGGAGGGCGGCTCCGGCATCTTGTCCGGCTCCCGGTTCACCAGGAAGCTGTGCTCGCAGTCTTCGTAGAGATACGGGCTGATGCGTGCCGTAAGGGGTACACGGAGGTTCTTGCTCGGTCCGCCGACGGGCACGGGCCCCTTGCCGCCGCCCCGAGAGCCGTCGGGCGCGGGGCTCCCCTTCTCGCTCTTGCCGTTCCTGCCGTCCTTGGACAGTGATGCGGAAGGGTCGCTCTTCGTGCCCTTGCCATCGGGTCGGCCCTTGGCGCCGGGCCGGTCCTGGCCCTCAAGTTGATCCCTGTCGGCGCTCTTGCCGGGCCGGTCGTACGGCGAGGCACTCGGGTCCGGCGGGGCGGTGGGCCCGGCGTTCTCCTTCTGCGTCTGCTTGTTCGTGTCGCCGTCACCGCCGCCGTTCATGGCGAGAGTGACGGAACCGATCCCGACGACCGCGGCGACGGTGGCCGCGAGGACGAGGGCCCGCCACCTGCGAGACGGGGACAGGGGGGAGGGGGGTGACGAGACTGTCTCGGGGGCCGGAGCGGGGGTGGGGGCGGAGGTGGGGGCGGGCGCGGCGGGCTCTGCCTTCCGCCCGCGATCCGCGTCCGCAAGTACCCACCGCCGGTGGACCTCCACCAGCTCCTCCGGCGTAGCTCCGCAGAGGCGGGCGAACTGCTTCACCGGAGTGAACTCTGCAGGCGGGGGACCCCCGTTGCAGTATCGGTGCAACGTCGACGTACTCATGTGAAGCCGCGTGGCCAGCACTCCGTAGCTGAGGCCGGACCGCTCCTTGAGCTCCCGCAGCAGCTCCGCGAGAGACGACATCTCCGCCCTCCACCGTCCCAGTCAGTCGTTTCCACCGCCCAGTCGGATCGGCGCTCACTCGTGGGCGCTGACCACACCACCGGCGCTGAGGACGATGTACACGCCGTTGGCGACGGCCCCGTCGTCGTGCTGGTTGGCCTCCAGCGTGCCTTCCACCGCACCCTCGTTGCCGATGACGTCCGCGCGGTAGTGGAGGTCGCCGACCTTCGTGACCTTGACCGTCCAACCGCCCGCGACCTTGAACGTGCCCGGCCCCTGGTGCTCGCCGCCCATCCAGGACTGGACCTTGCCGTCCAGCGTGAGCACCACGTACATGCCGTTGGCGTCGAGCCCGGCGTCTCCACCGTTCGCCTTCAGATCGCCGACGACCTCACCGTCACTGACGATGTCGGCGCGGTAATTCTGCTCGCCGAGCTTGTAGATCTTTGCCGTGCTGCCGTCCGCCAGCTTCTGGGTGCGGTCCGGCGAAGCCGCCTTGGCCGAGTCGGACACCACGTCGGACCCTGCCTTGCCCGTGCCGGCCTTGGCGTCGTTGGCCGCACCGCCGTCACCGTTGGAGTGCGCCGCGGAGGCGGAGTCCTTCTTCTCCGCTCCTGCGGCGCCGTCATCGCCCCCACCGCAGGCGGTCAGTGAGAACGCGGCAGCGGCGGCAACGGCCACCAGGGCGGCGGAACGGACGGTACGACGAGCACGGTGGGCACGGCGAGTGGTCATAAGTGAGTTCCTCCATGGAATATCTGTTCGTTCGTTCGCTACACCTCATTAGACGATCTCCGCTCAGGACTCGTTCGCTGGTTTGCGTCCGCACTCGGTAACAAGAGATCCGCATTCGGTAACACGAGAACAGGGCGCCTCAGCGCCGGCCCTTCAGTACCCGGCGGTGAAGCGGGTGCGGTGGTGCTTGGGGCGTTCGGCTTCGTCCAGGAGTGCCACCGCCAAGTCCTCCATGGAGATCGCGGAGTTGCCGTCGGCGTCGACGATCAGCTCGTCGGCGCCGAGCCGGTAGGCGCCGGTGCGGACGCCGGGCTCAAGCAGGGCGGACGGGCTCACGTACGTCCAGTCGACGTCGGTGTCGGCGGTGCGGACGGCGTCGTACTGGGCGTTGGACGCTTCGGCGATGTGCCGCCAGGCGGTGGGGACGTAGGCGGGATCATCGATCGCGAGGGTGCCTCCCGTGCCCGGCACGGTAAGACTCCCGGCTCCGCCGACCACCATCAGGCGTACGCCGTCGACGCGGGCGAGTCCGGCGAGCAACGCCCGGCTGATAGCAGCGTGTTCGGCCTCGCGGCCGGGGGCGGGTCTGGTGGCGTTGACCACGAGATCCTGCCCGGCACTCAACTCGGCCACCTGCTCCGGGGCTCCGGCGTCGCCTGTGCGGTGCGCGGCGCCCGGGTGCAGCTCGCCGAAGCGTGCGGGGTCGCGGACGACGGCGGTGACGTCGTGGCCGCGGGTGAGGGCCTCGGCGACGACGCGGCTTCCGACGTTTCCGGCTGCTCCGAAGACGGTGATGCGCATGGGTCTGCTCCTTGAGTCCAGGGGAGGGGGATTACAGGTTCTGCGCGGTCGTGGGTGTGGCTGTGGTCGTAGCTGTAGGTGTGGCCGGACGGCCTCGGCGGCCCTGCCCGACCAGGACGCTCGCCACGACGAGCACGAGGCCGCCCACCTGCCAGAGGGTGAGGGTCTGCCCCAGGAGGAGCAGCCCGGCGAGGGTGGCGACGACGGGGTTGGTCAGCCCCAGGAACGAGACTGACGAGGCGGGGAGCCGCTCGATGCCGCGGAACCAGAGGGCGTACGCGATGGCGGTGCCGATGACGCCGAGGTAGGCGTATCCGGCGAGGTTGGCGCCGGTGAAGTGGTCGGGGAGCCCTTCGAAGCCGAGGGCGATGGGCGCCAATACAACTCCACCCACGGTGAGTTGCCACCCGGTCAGGGCGAGCAGCGACACACCTTCGGGCCGTCCCCAGCGCTTGCTCAGTACGACGGCGAGGGCCATCAGCGTGGTGGCGGCCAGCATGGCCACCAACCCCGCGAGGTCGAAGGACGCGCTGCCGCGCAGGACGAGCAGCGCGACGCCGACAACGCCGACGAGCCCGGCGGTCAACGTGCGACGCGTCGGGCGCACTTTCAGCACGCCGATCCCGAAGCCGGCGACGAGCAGCGGCATGACGGCGCTGATGGTCGAGGCGACGCCGCCGGGGAGGTGGTAGGCGCCGAAGAAGAGGAGGGGGAAGAACGCCCCGAAGTTGAGCAGCCCCAGGACCGCCGCCTTCCACCACCAGTCACCGCTGGGCAGCCGCCGGGTGAGGGCGAGCAGGATGAGCCCGGCGGGCAGGGCGCGCAGGGCCGCGGCGAGCAGGGGGCGGTCCGGGGGCAGGAGTTCGGTGGTCGTGACGTAGGTGGTGCCCCAGGTGGCGGGCCCGATGGCGGCGAGGCCCGCGGCGGCGAGTGCGTGGCTCCGCGGTGCTTGTGGGCTGGGGTGACCTTGGCTCGTGGAAGGTTCCGCGGTGCGGGCGCGTGGGCTGCGGATGGACATGGTGGCTCCCCCTCAACTTCTGCTCAACGCTGTTATTCTTAACGTTGAGATAAATATGAAGCCTGGGTCTGCGAACGTCAAGTATCTCAACGTTGAGATATATGGTTCCGGCCTGCCGAGAGAGGGGCACGACAGTGGCTGAACCCGAGGTGCTTGCGGCGTCCGCGACGGCGGACGCCGGCGCGGATGTCGATGTCGATGTCGATGTCGGTGCCGACGCCATCGACGAGCTGCGCGCTCAGTGGCACCGTGAACGCCCGGACATGGACGCGGCGGGCCTGGACGCGATGGCCCTGGTGGGCCGCATCAAACGGGCGGATCACCTGCTGAGCAAGGGAATGAAGCCGATCTTCGCCGAACACGGCCTGGAGTTCCCGGAGTTCGACGTGCTCGCCACGCTGCGCCGGGTGGGCGCCCCGCACGAACTGACGGCGGGCGGCCTCCTGAAGACCACGATGGTGACGTCAGGGGCGATCACCAACCGCCTCGACAAGCTGGAACGCAAGGGCTTGATCGAGCGCCACCCCGACCCGTCCGACCGCCGGGCGATCCGGGTCCGCCTGACGGAGGCGGGCCGCGAACTGGTCGACCGCGCGGTGGTCGACCACGTGGCGAACGAGAAGCGGATGCTGGAGTCTCTGTCGGCTGATGACCGGCGGGCGCTGGACGGGGCGTTGCGGAGGTTGCTGGTGTCGCTGGGGGACACGCACCTGGGTTAGCTGTACGCGCCGCTGGTCAAGACGCCGTCTGCGAGCGGGCTCCCGGGCTGTCGCCCTTGAAGCGCTGGCCCGCGGCGATCTCATCGCCGACCACCGACCAGACGGTCTCGTCGTCCTGGAAGGGGAGCGGGTCAACGCTGCTCGTCTCCTGACGGATGCGCTCGACCTCGCGCTCCAGGCGCTCGAAGTCGGCTTCCTCGTCACTGTCGTCGCCGTCGTCACCGCTGAAGGTGAACTCCTCCAGCAGGCGCTGGAACCGGAGAGTGACGTGGACGAGGGAGGAGACGTCCGTGTGGAGTTCCTGCACGGTCTCCTCGTCGGCATCGAAGGCGTGCACCTTGCCGGAACCGGGGTCGAGGGCGAGGTGGGCGTTGAGCAGCCAGCCGACGACGGGCCATTCGCCCGCGTCCTGCGGGGCGTCCTCGAAGTCCTCGGAGTGGACGACGTCCTGGACGAGGGGCAGCAGGCCGGAGTCCTCGTCGGGCTCCCGCAGCCAGAGCGTGTCGGTGGGGACGCCGACGGTCTGCAGGAGGCGGGCGCCCTCGGTGCCCGCGGTGGAGGGCGGGAAGGCGGTGGCGGGCAGGGTCGCGAGCCGGTCCTCGCCGAAGGCGTCGGCGAGTTCGCTGCGGGTGACGTCGAAAAGCACTGCCGGAACTCCGAACTCGGGCGCGGCGCGAACGCCGTGAAACTCTTGGAACTCTTGGTGGATGGAAGCGGTCTCAACAACAGCGTCGCGGATCGAGGCCCTTCCGGCGAATCCGCTGCCGTCCCGCGCTCGGCGCTTTCGCGGACGTGAAGCCTGTGGTCCGGGGTGCCGCGTCCTGCCGTAAGTGATCAACCAGCTGCGCTGGGCGACCGATGTGCGCCAGAGGGGACATCGCGTGGTCGCTATGCCCACGTATGTCTCGCCGACGACGAACCTCCACGTGGCATCGTCTCCGGCTCATGGATAGCTTGGTTCACTCCAGAGAATCCTCGCCCCACCAGGAGCTGACTGTGAACCGCCGACCCACCCTGCTCGCAACGGCCGTCCTGACTGTTGCCGCGGTCCTTTCGCTCTCCGCCTGTGGAGGGAGCGATGACGGTGGTTCCAAGGGCAACGACAAGATCGAGGGTGCGGGGTCCGGCGACGAGAAGAGAGAGTCGCCGTCCCCGAAGGCGTCCGACGACGGGATCGAGCGACCGGAGATCAAGCTGCCGAAGGACGTGAAGAACGTCTTCGAGGGCGGGAAGACGGGGGACGCGAAAAAGGATGCGATCCTCGCGGACAATGAGCGGCGGATCAACTCGGTTGATGAGGCGATCACGGTCGATGCCGAGAAGCACCCGGCCCTGAAGTTCTATTCGTCGGGCGATGCGCTGCTGTCGGCAGCAGACTACGTTCAGGGCTTCTACAAGGACGGTAGGAGTTTCGAGGGGACCACTCGGTACTTCAACCGCCAGGTGACGTTCCTCAAGTCGGGTGCTACGGCAGTGACGTACTGCGTCGATGAGACGAAGTCGTATCCGAAGGACCGGAAGACCGGCAAGGTGGACAAGTCGATTCCGGCGTCGAAGGATGATTACGCCTTTTACAACACCAGGCTGAAGAAAAACGCCGAGGGTGTTTGGCAGACGGACTCCGTCACGTCCACGTCTGGAGCCAAGCAGTGCATGTGAGGCGCCACGTGGGTTGGCGGTTGCTGGCCCCCGCCATGGCGTTGTCCATGGCCGCAGTACCGGGATTTGCTTACGCGTCCGGCAAGGCCGGCAAGGGTGGTACCCGCGAAGGCGAGGCCAAAGCAGGTCGGCAGGCCCAGAACCTCAACGTCCAGACAAAGATCCAGACCACGGTCGAGGGCAGCCCCAAGTCTGCGAAGACCGGCTCGCTCACCCCCGCCAACAGCAACTGGGATCCACCGGCCTGCTGGTACGAGCCCGCTTATTCCCCGAAGCAGATCCAGGCCGCGGTCAAGGCGATCCGGCAGATGAAGGTATTCGGGGTCGGCGACTTCGTCGGCGGCGCATTCGACTCGTACTTCAAGGAAGGCCACCCCTACAAGGACTACAACCTCGACAAGCAAGGCGACGGGCAGTTCTGGGCGGCGGCCATCAACGAAAAGCGCAAGGACGAACCTGAGGCCAAGTCCTGCGACAAGATGCCCTTCTGGGTGCGCGATGGCGAGACTCCCAAGGAACCGCTCGCGGTCTCGCCCAAGATCCTCGCTGAGTACGCATACGACGAACTCCCCGTACCCAGCACCGAGATCGCGATGGCCCCCGAGGGAACGACGAAGGTCAATCTCCCGACCTGGGTCTGGCTGGACAGAGCGAAGTTCAAGAAGGTCGCCGTCACCGCGAGCATCCCGGGCTCGGGGCTTTCCGCGACGGCTACCGCTGAACCCGTGTCCCTCGCGATCGACCCGGGGACGAAGGACGCCGAGACCTACCCCGCGTCGGGCCAGTGCCCCATCGAGAACGGCAAGATCGGCAAGCCCCGCGCCAAGGGCACGCCTGCGGACACGCTGCCGCCGTGCGGCGTGCAGTATCTGCGGTCCTCCGGTGACGACTCGTACAACCTCCAGGCCACCCTCACCTGGAAGATCAGCTGGACGAGCACGACCGGCGAAGGCGGCAATCTCCCGGACGGCGAGTTCGGCTCGGACCAGGACGTCACCGTCGAGGAGATCCAGTCGATCAACCGCGGCTGACAGAGGTCGGTTGCAGGAAAGTCCCGGCGGAGCGCGGCATTTAGCGGCGTGTCACCGGGACTTTCCTGCAGTCGGTCGGCGGGGTGAGGGCCTGCCCAGGACCACTTGTTCTTGGCCCGTCCCCGTTAGGAGTCTCGGGCGTCCTCGACGTTGGCTACCATCCTGCGCAGGACCGTGAGTGCGGCCACGTACTCTTCGTCGCTGATGCCCTTGTGGACCACGGCGCGCAGTTCGGTCACCAGCTCGCGCAGCCGCACCCTGGCGGCCTCCCCGGCATCGGTGAGATGCAGGCGGTGCTCGGCGTCGATTCGCAGCCAGCCACGGTGGATCAGTTGGTCGACGACTCGCCCCATCTCATGTGGCCCGTCCGCGAGGGGCGTCAGCTGGATGACTATCTCCTCGCGGCTCGGCGCCAAGGGCCCGCCGTTCACGCGGTTCAACACCCAGTACTGCGGCTGTGTGACGTCGATCCTGGCCATGGCATCACGCAGATGCCGGGTGACGGCCTCATGGGCGAGGCCGCTCCAGTACCCGACGGGCTGGGTGGCCAGCATGCCGTCGGTGGCGTCCGGATCGGCCGGTGCCTGATCGGTGGCGGTATCGGTCGGCGGATTCATGATCCGACGCTATATCCCCCAAGTACGGTCGGTCACAAGGAGACTTCTGCCAGTGGGGTTCGGGTGTTGGGGCCTCAGCGTGGGGTGGCCTTGAGGGTGCGTATCAGGTTGTGCAGGCGGTCGGGGGTTGTCGTGAGGGCGACGTCTGGGGTGTCGCTTTCGCGGAGGTGGATTGTGCCGTCGGGGGTGGCGGCGACGTAGACGCAGTTCGATGCGTCTCCGCTGTACGTGGACTTCTGCCAGTGGGGTTCAGTCATGGCGGCCTCGACGCGGTGTGGTTTTGAGGGTGCGTATCAGGTTGTGCAGGCGGTCGGGGGTCGTTGTGAGGGTGATGTCGGGGGTGTCGCTTTCGCGGAGGCGGATTTTGCCGTCCGGGGTGGCGGCCACGTATACGCAGGAGGAGGCCTCCTGGCTGTGGGACGACTTCTGCCAATGGAGTTCGGACATGGGGACCTCAGCGTGGGGTGGCCTTGAGGGTGCGTATCAGGTTGTGCAGGCGGTCGGGGGTGGTTGTGAGGGTGATGTCTGGGGTGTCGCTTTCGCGGAGGTGGATGGCCCCGTCGGGGGCGGCCGCTATGTAAACGCAGTTGGAGCCATCGGGGCTGTAGGTCGACTTCTGCCAGTCGTAGGTGTGCAATGCGGTCCCTTCTCAGATGCTTCGCATGATGCGTTGTATGAAGTCGCGCGACTTCTGCGGCGTGAGTGCGCAGGCCTCCATCCGGTCCAGCACCGTGCGGTATTTGTTCAACTGAGCCTCCGCATCCAGAAATTCGCAACCGTGGTGAGTGTCCAGCTGAACGGTGTCGAGCTGCGGGACGGGCCCGCGAACGTAGTCGAAGGACTGGCCGTTGCCGGGGAAGCTGGGCGTGGTGAAGGGGATCACGCGGACGGTGACGTTGCCCTGTTCGCTCAGTTCGAGGATGTGGGCGAGCTGGCCGCGCGCGGTTTCTGAACCGCCGTACTGCATGCGCAGGGCCGCTTCGTGCACCAGCGCGGAGTAGGGGAGGGGATCGGAGCGGTGAAGCAATGTTTGCCGCTTGATCCTGAACGACAACCAGTGTTCGAGCTCGTACGACCTGAAGGCCGGGACGGCCTCGCCGAGCATGGCGCGGGCGTGGTCCGTCGTCTGGAGGAGCGCCGGAATGTGCAGAGTTAGAGCCACTTGGAGCTGCGAGGCGTGGTGCTCAAGTTCCGCCAAGTCGATGAGGTCTGGACGTAGGTGCTCGCGGTACTCCTCCCACCAGCCGCGCGTGCGCCGTCCCGTCATCGCGGCGAGGGCGTCCACCAGGGAGTCGTCGGTACACGTATAGGCGCGTGCCGTGGCGCGGACACGGTCGGCGCTGATCGGGGTGCGGCCTGTCTCGATCATGCTGACGCGAGCTTGGTTGACGCCGAGGTGCACGGCGGCCTGAGTGGCGGTGAGCCCTGCTCGTTCACGGAGCTTACGCAGTTCGGCGCCCAGTCTCCGCTGGCGCAGTGTCGGCGTACTGGTGGGCGGCAAGGCGCCTCCTTTCATGCCGTGTTGCGGCTCTCCCGTCCCTCACACGAGTGAAGGGGTGATACATCTCAAGCTATAGGTGAGAAGTATCTAACTCTCTGCTCTACGGTAATTCATGAACCGCTCAACTCGCGGCGCCAATAAGGCGGAAGAGCACCACGACCCGTGGCACTGCCACCGCGCGACGGATCCGCGAGCGAACTGAATCCCCTTTTCTGGGAGGCCCCCATGGTCACCGTAGCCCCACCCCAAGGCTGGTCCTATGCCCTTCATCTGCCCCACGATCCAAGAGCACCCCGCGTCGCCCGTATGACCTTGAGGGCCGCGCTCACCGGGCACGGCATGGGAGAACTCCTCGACGTCGCCGAGTTGTTGACGTCGGAGATGGTCACCAATGCTTACCGGCATACGAAAGGGCCCTCCTCGCTGCGGCTGCGGTCCGTTCGGGGCGGGCGGCTTCGGGTCGGGGTGTGGGACAGCGACCCCCACATCCCCGCCCCCTTCGACAAACCACCTGGCCCGTTCGGCGCCCCGCCCGTGCCGACGGACTCCGACAGCGGGCGTGGGCTCTTCCTCGTACAGGAGTGCGCGGACGCGTGGGGCGGGTGGCCGCTCGGGGATCAGCTCTTCGGCACCGGGGGGAAGTTGCTGTGGTTCGAGGTGGGGGAGGACGGGGGTTGTGTCTCCGATGCCGCGTAGTGGATGTTGGGGGTGGGCGGGGGCAGGGGGTCTCCGTCGGGCTCTGCGAGGAGTCAGTCGGACAGCGAGGGGATCCGAGCCACATGACCCAGCCGCCGCATGGCCAGCCGCCGCAAGAGGGGTTCGGGCCTCCTCAGGAGCCCCAGCCGCCGGTACCGGGGCCGCCCGCCGGTCCCTACGGTGCGCCGCCGCCTCCGCCCCAGCCGCCCGACGGGCAGAACCCGTACGCGCAGGGACCGCCGCCCCCGCAGTCGCCCTACGGCCAGCCCCAGCCCGGCCCCTACAACCAGCCGCCCCAGCCCCCGTACGGGCAACCCCAGCCCGACCCCCAGTACGCCGGCTACCCACCGCCCCCACCGCCCCCACCCGGCGGTGCAGGCGCCCCCGGGAAGAAGAAGCTCGCCCTCATCATTGGCTCCGTCGTCGTGGCCGCCGCGCTCGTAGGCGGCGGGATCTTCCTCGCCACCAGCGGCGGCGACAGTGACGACGATCAGAAGCCGAAGGCCGACAAGAGTGCGTCGGCCGGGCCTTCTGACGGTCCTTCGGCCAGCCCCTCCGTCTCCGAGTCCGCATCCGAGTCCGAAGGGGTGCCCTCCGAAGATCCCACCACCGAGGACCCCCTCGACGAGCCGACCGGCGGGAGCAGGCCCGCCGGTGACACCGGGTATCAAGGCCAGTGGCAGAGCAGCGACGCCAAGACCCTCACCGTCGGCGACAAGCTCACCTCCGGGCAGGGCAAGGGCAAGCACTCGGTGTCGTACATCGACGCCGGTGGTGACGGGCTCTGCATGGGGCTCGGGCAGGAGCAGGGCGGCGACGGTTTCCGTATCGCCCTCAAGTGCGGCACCGGCGACGACACGAAGTACATCTCGGCCGACGTCACCCAGGCCAATGACGAAGTGACCCTGAAGTGGGACAAGGGTGGCGGCACCGATGTCCTGCCGTGGGTGAGCAAGCCCTGAATAAGGCCCGGGCAAGGTCTGAGCAAGGTCTGAGCAAGACCTGACCTGCGTAGACGCCGCCCGGCGATGGCCCCTCACCGCCCACCCCACCCCCAGGTGAGAGCAAAGTTCCCCGCCGGTCACCGCGTGCCACAGGACTGAAACCCGCCCTCCCTACCTTCGGGCCATCAGCCGTCGGCTGTGGTGATGCGGAGGTCTGGCATGTGGATCCAGCGGTGGGACCCGGAGGACGAGAGTTTCTGGAAGGAGGAGGGAGGCGAACGCGTCGCCCGGCGGAATCTGGTGTTCTCGATCCTCTCGGAGCACATCGGGTTCTCCATCTGGACCCTGTGGTCCGTGATGGTGCTGTTCATGGGGCCCGAGTACGGGATCGATCCCGCGGGGAAGTTCTTCCTCGTGTCCATGGCCACCCTGGTCGGGGCCATCGCCCGCGTCCCGTACACCTTCGCCGTCGCCCGCTTCGGCGGGCGCAACTGGACGATCATCGCGGCCAGCGCGCTCCTCGTGCCGACCGTCGCGGCCTTCATCGTCATGGAGCCGGGGACCTCGTACACCACCTTCATGGTGTGTGCTCTGCTCACCGGCGTCGGCGGCGGTAACTTCGCCTCCAGCATGACCAACATCAATTCCTTCTTCCCGTTGAAGAAGAAGGGGTGGGCGCTCGGGCTCAATGCCGGGGGCGGCAACATCGGCGTGCCCGTCGTGCAGCTCGCCGGGCTCGCGGTCATCGGGGCCGGGGGAGGACCGCGTGTGCTTCTGGGGATCTACATCCCCTTCATCCTCGTCTCCGCCGTCTGCGCCGCCCTCTTCATGGACAACCTCGCCACCGTGAAGAACGACACCGGCGCGGCGAAGGAGGCCGTCCGGGACGCGCACACCTGGATCATGGCCTTCCTGTACGTCGGGACCTTCGGATCATTTATCGGGTACAGCTTCGCCTTCGGGCTCGTGCTGCAGACCCAGTTCGGGCGTACGCCGCTGCAGGCCGCCGCCGTCACCTTCATCGGGCCGCTGCTCGGCTCGCTGATCCGGCCCGTGGGCGGGCGGCTCGCTGACCGGTTCGGCGGGGCCCGCATCACGCTGTGGAACTTCGTCGGGATGGGCGCGGCCACCGCTGTCGTGGTCGTCGCCTCCATGCGGGAGTCGCTCGCCCTCTTCGTCGGCGCGTTCGTCGTCCTCTTCGTGCTGACCGGGCTCGGGAACGGGTCCACGTACAAGATGATCCCCGGCATCTTCCAGGCCAAGGCCCTGCAGAAGGGGCTGGAAGGAGAAGCTGCCGCGGCCTACGGGAGGCGGCTCTCCGGGGCCTCCATGGGGCTCATCGGCGCCGTCGGCGCGCTCGGCGGCCTCGGGATCAATCTCGCCTTCCGGCAGTCCTTCCAGACCGTGGGGTCGGGGACCGGCGCCTTCGTCGCCTTCCTCGTGTTCTACGCCGCGTGCTTCTGCGTCACCTGGGCCGTATACCTTCGCCGCCCGACGGCCGCGGCGGACTCCGGGCAGACCGCGGACCTGGACGCGGAGACGAAACCCCAGCTCACGTACGCGCGAGTTTGAGGGAGGGGTGGCCGTAGCCTGGTGTAACACGTACGACATCGTGATGATCCGGGGTTGTCACGGGCTGTTGGCAGGCTCGTTCAACTCCGGGCCACCCACCACGCAGTACTAGCGGGACGAGAGCAGCTGCCATGCACGCGACCCCTCAGAACGGTCACCAGAACGGTCACCAGAACGGGCACCCGAACGGTCAGGACGGACGCGACGGACACGAGAACGGACCCCTCGCCGGGTTCACCGTCGGCGTCACCGCCGCGCGGCGCGCCGAAGAGCTCGGCACGCTGCTCCAGCGGCGGGGCGCCACCGTCCTGCACGCGCCCGCACTGCGTATCGTCCCGCTCGCCGACGACAGCGAACTCCTCTCCGCGACCAAGCAGCTGATCGACCACGCACCCGATGTGGTGATCGCCACCACCGCGATCGGTTTCCGGGGGTGGGTCGAGGCCGCCGACGGGTGGGGGTTCGGCGAGGCGCTCCTGAAGTGTCTGAAGGGCGTCGAGGTGCTCGCCCGCGGGCCCAAGGTCAAGGGCGCCATCCGTGCCGCCGGGCTCACCGAGGAGTGGTCGCCCTCGTCCGAGTCCATGGCGGAAGTGCTCGACCGGTTGCTTGAGGAAGGGGTCGACGGGCGGCGCATCGCGCTTCAGCTGCACGGCGAACCGCTGCCCGGCTTCATCGAGTCGCTGCGCGCCGGGGGAGCGGACGTCGTCGGCGTGCCCGTCTACCGGTGGATGCCGCCCGAGGACCTCGCGCCCGTCGACCGGCTCCTCGACGCCACCGTCGCGCGCGCCGTCGACGCCCTTACCTTCACCAGCGCGCCCGCCGTCGCGTCCTTCCTGGCCCGCGCCGAGGACCGTGGCATGTCCATCGAGCTCTTCGCCGCCCTCCAGCACGACGTGCTCTCCGCCTGCGTCGGCCCGGTCACCGCGCTGCCGCTCCAGTCCCGCGGCATCGACACGGTGCAGCCCGAACGCTTCCGGCTCGGCCCCCTCGTGCAGACCCTGTGCAAGGAACTGCCCTCCCGCGCCCGTACGTTGCCCATCGCGGGGCACCGCGTCGAGATCCGCGGGCACGCCGTCCTGGTCGACGACGAGCTGCGGCCCGTTCCGCCCGCGGGCATGTCGCTGCTTCGGGCACTCGCGCGGCGCCCCGGGTGGGTGGTCTCCCGCGCCGAACTCCTTCGCGCGCTGCCCGGCACGGGACGCGACGAGCACGCCGTGGAGACCGCGATGGCCCGGCTGCGTACGGCACTTGGGTCGCCGAAGCTCGTCCAGACGGTGGTCAAGCGCGGCTACCGGCTCTCGCTCGACCCGGCCGCCGAGTCCAAGTACGCGGACTGACGGGCCCTGTTGTCCCGGCCGAGCAGCACAAGGGCCCGCGCGAGCAGGCCGATCGCGACGGTGGAGAGCAGGGTCCGCACGACGTTCCAGGCCAGCCACGTGTCCTCGAACTTCTCGCGCACGGCGGCCAGATCGGCGATCTTCGCCGGGTCGCCCGCGTCCGCGAGCTCGTTGTTCAGCGGCACGTTCACGACCGATGTGATCGCGAAGGTCACGAGGTAGACGACGAGCGCCGCGAGCACCCACCGGTACGGGCTCGTCCCGCGCAGCTGCCACGCCGAGACCGCCGTGAAGAGCAGCGCCCCGAAGAAGCTCGCGAAGAAGACCGGATTGTTGAACGCGTCGTTCATGTTCTGCATGACCTCGATGAAGACGCGGTCGTCGCTGCGCCCGAGGCCGGGCATGACTCCGCAGGCGAAGATGTAGAAGGTTCCGGCGATCAGGCCCATGCTCACGACGGCCGCCCCCAGAACGGCCCCGGCGCTGCCCTGCCCCCGCTGGTTCGTCACTCGGTTCTTTCTCATGGGGCCGAGTCAACCGGCCGGGCGGGCGCCGGACCATGGTTCCGAAGCGCACCCCCATAAGCGGGCGTCTCAGCCCCGTACGCGCCCGTACGCGCCCGTACGCGGTGGCAGGGGTTCCGCCGCCGCCCAAGGCGAGGCACTGTTAGGGGGAGCACTCACCGGTAACCCCACAAGGCGGTGACAGGCGCATGGCACTGGGCATGGACCCGGCCACGTACGAGCTGCGATTCGACTCCGGTCGGAGTTGTCTGGACCTCGTGGCGACGAACCATCCCGTGGAACGGCTCGACTGCGTGGACCGGCTGCTTGCCTGGCTCGCGGGCGCAGGGCTCATCCCTGATCGCACGGACCTGCCGGGTGCGGGTCCGGTCTGGCTCGTCGCCTTCCGTGAACTGCGGGGACATGTCGAGCAGTTGATGCTCGCCGAACTCGAAGGGCGTCATGAAGAAGTCGCGTTGGCGGGTGTCAACGCCCTCGCCGCCACCGCGCCGCCCGCACCGCGCGCCGTCCGGCGTCCCGACGGCAGCCTGGTCCGCGCCCTGGACGGCGACCCGGGCTGCGCGGCCCTGCTCGCCGCCGTCGCCCGTGACGCCGTCGACCTGCTCACCGACCCGGCCGCGCGTGCCCTGCTGCGCCAGTGCGAGGGCGACAACTGCCCCATCGTGTATCTGGACACGTCACGCGGGCGCCGCCGCCGCTGGTGCTCGAGCGAGGTGTGCGGCAACCGGGAGAGGGTGGCGAGACATCGGCGCCGCGCGGCCCTCGCGCGGGCCTGACGAAAAGTCAGGAACACGCCGTCGAAAACTCGTGTGATCTCCGTTGAACGCAACTCCGGCTCCCTACGTAAGTCCAGGGTGAACAGCCGACAGGGCGAAGCCCGACGAAGAGCGGACACCGGAGGCAGACGTGCGCAAGGATTCCGCCGTGGCCGATGAGCGCCCGAAGGAACGCCCGCACCGACACCGTCTGGTCCCTCAACGCAACGGACCGGACGAGGAGTTGATGCGCGCCCTGTACCGCGAGCACGCGGGGCCACTTCTGGCCTATGTGCTCCGTCTGGTGGCGGGGGACCGGCAGCGCGCCGAAGATGTCGTGCAGGAAACACTCATCCGTGCCTGGAAGAACGCCGGTCAGCTCAATCGTGCGACCGGTTCGGTACGCCCCTGGCTGGTGACGGTCGCCCGGCGCATCGTCATCGACGGCCACCGCAGTCGGCAGGCCCGGCCGCAGGAGGTCGACCCGTCGCCGCTGGAGGTCATCCCCGCGGAGGACGAGATCGATAAGGCGCTGTGGCTGATGACTCTCTCGGACGCACTCGAGGACCTGACTCCCGCACACCGGGAGGTACTTGTCGAGACCTACTTCAAAGGGCGTACGGTCAATGAGGCGGCCGAGACGCTGGGTATACCCAGCGGGACGGTGCGTTCGCGGGTCTTCTACGCGCTTCGCTCGATGAAGCTGGCGCTCGAGGAGCGGGGGGTGACGGCATGAACGAGTCCTACGGACATGACGCGCGGGGCCATGCGGAGGCGGGCGACGTGCACGAGACCGTCGGCGCCTACGCCCTCGGCATCCTGGACGACGCGGAAGCGACGGCGTTCGAGGTACATCTGGCGGGCTGCACCTACTGCGCGCACCAGCTGGAGGAGTTCTCCGGCATGGAGCCGATGCTGTCCGCGCTCGCGGACTTCCCCGGCGCACGCGGTGCACCGGCGATCGGCGAACAGCTCGCGGCGAGGCCGAGCCCGCACCTCGCGGACCGGCTCGTGGACGAGGTCTCCGTGAAGCGCGCGCAGAAGCGCAGGCGCGGCATGTATCTGGTGGCCGCCGCGGCCGCGCTGATCGTCGGCGGACCGCTCACGGTCCTCGCGGTGAGCGACGACGGCGGTTCGCACGACGTGGCGGGCGAGCCGCACCCCACGAGCCCCGCCGAGGACGCCTTCTTCAACCACATGAGCGACAAGATGAAGGCCACGGACCCGAAGACCAAGGTCAGCGCAACGGTCGGCACGGAGGAGAAGCCCTGGGGCACGCACGCGGTCCTTGAGCTGAAGAACGTGAAGGGCCCGCTCAAGTGCTCCCTCGTCGCGGTCGGCAAGGACGGCGAGAAGGAGACGGTGACCACCTGGTCCGTCCCGAGGTGGGGCTACGGCATCAAGGACAGCCCGAACAAATGGTCGCGCAGTCCCCTGTACGTCCACGGTGGCGCCGCGATGGATCGCAACCAGATCGACCATTTCGAGGTGACCACCTTCGACGGTGACCGCCTGGTGGAGGTCGACGCGTAGGAGAAGTGCACATAGGGGCCCCCTTTCGCGTACGGTAGACGGCTGCTCAATAGAGCAGCTGCACGTCCGGAAAGGGGCCTCGGTGGCCGACGTACGCGACCGTGAGATCAGCGTCGAACAAGAACATCTCGACCAGGTCTACCGGCGTCTCGAGGAGAAGATCCACGAGGCCGAGTTCCTCATGACCGACGCGGCCAAGCGCTCCCAGGTCGGCACGCCCGGCGCGCTCGCCGAGCGGGACGCGCAGGTGTTCCGCGCGGGGGTGCATCTCAACCGCCTCAACAGCGAGTTCGAGGACTTCCTCTTCGGGCGGATCGACCTGCTGCTCGGCAAGGACGGCAAGAAGGGCCCGGACGGCGCGTACACGTCGGTCGAGCCCGCCGAGGACGCGGTGAGCGAGAACAACACCGCCCAGATCGCCGAGACCCTGCACATCGGCCGTATCGGCGTCCTGGACGCCGACTACTCCCCGCTCGTCATCGACTGGCGCGCCCCGGCCGCCGCGCCCTTCTACCGCTCGACGCCGGTCGACCCCGGCCGTGTCGTACGCCGCCGGGTCATCCGCTCCAAGGGCCGCAAGGTCCTGGGCGTCGAGGACGACCTGATGCGTCCCGAGCTGACGGCCACCCTGAACGGCGAGTCGCTGCCCGTCATCGGCGACGGCGCCCTGATGGCGGCGCTCGGCCAGGCCCGCAGCCACACGATGCGGGACATCGTGGCGTCGATCCAGGCCGAGCAGGACATGGTGATCCGCGCCCCCGCCGCATCGGTGACGTACGTCGAGGGCGGCCCCGGCACCGGCAAGACCGCCGTGGCCCTGCACCGCGCGGCCTACCTGCTCTACCAGGACCGCCGCCGGTACGCGGGAGGCATCCTCATCGTCTCGCCGACCCCGCTGCTCGTGGCGTACACGGAGGGCGTGCTTCCGTCGCTCGGCGAGGAGGGGCAGGTCGCGATCCGCGCGGTCGGCGCGCTTGCCGACGACGCGGCGGGCACGGTGGAGGCCACGGTCTACGACTCGCCCGCGGTGGCGCGGGTCAAGGGTTCGTCCCGGATGCTGCACATCCTGCGGAAGGCCGCTCAGGGCGCTCTCGAAGGCACCGCGGGCACGGCCGTCAAGGCCGCCAAGGCCGCCTCACAGGGCGGCCAGCTGTCCTTCGGCGCCTTCGGCGACGAGGACGAGGACGAGGGCCCTCAGACCCCCGCCGAGACGCCCACACGGCTGCGTGTGGTCGCTTTCGGCCGCCGCCTGGAGCTGGAGGCCGACGCCCTGGGCCGCATCCGCCGCAACGCGCTCAGCGGCACGGCTCCCGTCAACCTCCTGCGCCCGCGCGCCCGCAAGCTCCTTCTGGACGCCCTGTGGTCGCAGTCCGGCTCCGCGGGCCGGCACAGCGACCCGGAGCTGGCCGCCGAGCTGCGCTCCTCCTTCGACGAGGACATCACGTCCGAGGACGACTTCATCCGCTTCCTCGACGCCTGGTGGCCCGAACTCACCCCGCGCGCCGTGCTGTCCGCGATGGGCGACGAGCGGCGTCTTGGCCGCTGGGCGCGCCGCGTCCTGAACCCGGGCGAGGTCCGCAAGGTCGCACGCTCCCTCAAGCGTGACGCCCTCTCCGTGCACGACGTGGCGCTCATCGACGAGCTCCAGTCGATCCTCGGTACGCCGCACAAGCCCCGCAAGAAGAAGGATCTCGACCCGCTCGACCTGCTCACAGGGCTCGAAGAACTGATGCCGCAGCGCGAGGAGTCCCAGCGCGAACGCGCCGAGCGCCTCGCCGCGGAACGCACCGAGTACGCCCACGTCATCGTCGACGAGGCCCAGGACCTGACGCCCATGCAGTGGCGCATGGTCGGCCGCAGGGGACGGCACGCCACGTGGACGATCGTCGGCGACCCCGCCCAGTCGTCCTGGTCCGACCCGGACGAGGCAGCCGCGGCCCGTGACGAGGCCCTGGGCAGCCGCCCGCGCCGCCGCTTCACCCTCACCGTCAACTACCGCAACCCCGCCGAGATCGCCGACCTGGCCGCCAAGGTGCTCGCGCTCGCGATGCCGGGCGCCGATTCGCCGTCAGCCGTCCGGTCCACCGGAGTGAAGCCCCGCTTCGCCGTCGTACGGGACAAGGACCTCGGCGCGTCGGTGCGCGACGAGGCGGCACGGCTGCTCGAACAGGTGGACGGCACCGTCGGCGTCGTCGTGGCGATGAACCGCCGTGAGCAGGCGGCCCGCTGGCTCGCCGGGCTCGGCGACCGGGTGGTGGCGCTCGGCAGCCTGGAGGCCAAGGGACTGGAGTACGACGCCACGGTCGTCGTCTCTCCTGCGGAGATCGCGGACGAGTCCCCGGCGGGCCTGCGCGTCCTCTACGTGGCCCTGACCAGGGCCACCCAGCAGCTGACGGTCCTGTCGGGCGAGCGCGACGAGCCGGACGCCGAAGGGGTGCCGGACCTGCTCCGCGAATGACTTTGCGGTACGGGAATTGCCTTGCGGGGATCGTTTGTTACCGTTGATGTGGCACCGGCCCGATCCAAGCCCCCGGGCCCAACCTTCGTCGCTACGAGCGACCACTTGCCGCGAGGCGAGCATGGCGGGTCGGTGTCATTAACGTAGGGAGAGGCCCTCGTCACCACGTGACGAGGGCCTCTTTTCCGTTTGCCCTGCTGATTTCCCCTGCCGATCCCCCTACCGACCGCGCGCAACTTCTCGTATGGTGGAAACTCGTTTCCGAAAAACCGGTGAACGAAAAGTTCGCAATCCGAGGCGGCTACCACGTACTCAGTGGTAGGTGCGACGATCGGACGGCAAGAGCAACACGGTGAAAGCAGAGGAAGTCGGCCATGGCAACGGCGCCCAGCGTCTCCTACTCGAACACGGTCCGGTTGGAGGTGCCCGCGAGCGGCACCGCGGTCTCCCAGATCACCACGGCCGTCGAGTCCCACGGAGGCTCGGTGACCGGCCTCGACGTCACGGCTTCCGGCCATGAGGCACTCCGGATCGACGTCACGATCGCGGCGACCTCCACGACGCACGGCGACGAGATCGTCGCGCAGCTGCGCACCATCGAGGGCGTCACCGTCGGCAAGGTCTCCGACCGTACGTTCCTGATGCACCTCGGCGGCAAGATCGAGATGGCGTCCAAGCACCCCATTCGCAACCGTGACGACCTCTCCATGATCTACACCCCGGGCGTGGCCCGCGTGTGCATGGCGATCGCGGAGAACCCCGAGGACGCACGCCGCCTCACGATCAAGCGAAACTCCGTTGCGGTCGTAACGGACGGCTCCGCCGTTCTCGGGCTCGGCAACATCGGCCCGAAGGCCGCGCTGCCGGTCATGGAGGGCAAGGCGGCCCTCTTCAAGCGCTTCGCGGGCATCGACGCGTGGCCGCTGTGCCTGGACACCCAGGACACCGACGCGATCGTCGAGATCGTGAAGGCGATCGCCCCCGGCTTCGCCGGCATCAACCTCGAGGACATCTCGGCGCCGCGCTGCTTCGAGATCGAGGCCCGCCTGCGCGAAGCCCTGGACATCCCCGTCTTCCACGACGACCAGCACGGCACGGCGATCGTCGTGCTCGCCGCCCTGACCAACGCACTTCGCGTGGTGGGCAAGGGTGTCGGCGACGTACGCGTCGTCATGTCCGGTGCGGGCGCGGCCGGTACGGCCATCCTCAAGCTGCTCATCGCGGCGGGCGTCAAGCACGCCGTCGTCGCCGACATCCACGGTGTCGTGCACGCGGACCGCGAGGACCTGGTGGACGCCGCGCCGGACTCGCCGCTGCGCTGGATCGCCGACAACACCAACCCCGAGGGCGCCCGCGGCACCCTCAAGGAAGCGGTCGTCGGCGCCGACGTCTTCATCGGCGTCTCGGCTCCGAACGTCCTGGGCGCGGACGACGTCGCGGCCATGGCCGACGGCGCCATCGTGTTCGCGCTCGCGAATCCGGACCCCGAGGTCGACCCCGCGATCGCCCGTCAGACGGCGGCGGTCGTGGCCACGGGCCGCTCGGACTTCCCGAACCAGATCAACAACGTCCTGGTCTTCCCCGGCGTCTTCCGCGGCCTGCTCGACGCCCAGTCGCGCACCGTCAACACGGAGATGATGCTGGCGGCGGCAGGCGCCCTCGCGGACGTCGTCGCCGAGGACGAGCTCAACCCGAACTACATCATCCCCAGCGTCTTCAACGACAAGGTCGCGGGCGCCGTAGCCGATGCGGTGCGCAGTGCGGCGAAGGCCGCCGGGGTGACTGTGACAGGTGCCACGGGCCAGTAGTACGGCGCGTCGCGGAACCCGGGGCCCGCAAAGGCCCTCTAGGGTGGCGTGGAAGCGCGCCCCCGACTGCCACCTTCCAGGGGGCGGTGAAGCTGTTCGTGTGACCCCCCAAGGGCTCCGGATTGGCTTTCCCGCCGCAGGTGGGGGCAGGATGCCTTTCTGGGCGCGAGGGTCCGGAATGACGGACCCGGGTCCGGGGCCTGACCGAGGACCCTGGCAGCATCGGCTTCGCTGTGCCCATCATGCGGCTCCGCCGCGTGGCACGCCTCAACGGCAAGAAGAACACGGGAGTACAAACATGAACCGCAGTGAGCTGGTGGCCGCGCTGGCCGACCGTGCCGAGGTGACCCGCAAGGACGCCGACGCCGTGCTGGCCGCGTTCGCCGAGACCGTCGGCGAGATCGTTGCCAAGGGCGACGAGAAGGTCACCATCCCCGGCTTCCTGACCTTCGAGCGCACCCACCGTGCCGCTCGCACCGCACGGAACCCGCAGACCGGCGAGCCGATCAACATCCCGGCCGGCTACAGCGTCAAGGTTTCGGCGGGCAGCAAGCTCAAGGAAGCCGCCAAGGGCAAGTAGCCTCAAGCAGCAATAGAAGGGGCGGCCACCCGGTTGGG